>NZ_JBSFLQ010000007.1:0-34868 GCF_053599115.1 Streptomyces sp. NPDC001020
CGCGAAGTCGCAGTCGATGTCCTCCTCGCGCACCACGCGGGCGATTTCGCCGACGGTGTCGTTCATGGCCTGCTGCATGGCGATGGCGGCGTGGCCGCCGCCGGCCCGTCACAGATGTCGGGTGGGCTTTCGAAACCTTACGAATGTTCCTTGAGGGCCTGCTCGATGACGCGCATGACCTCGTCGAGGGGTGCGTCGGTCCTGGCCACCGTGACCAGTACCTCGCCCTGCGCGGTCGCGGAGGCCGGCGCTGTACGGGGCGCGGATCCCCGTTCGGCCCCGATTCCCGTGCCGAAGGTCTTGCGTACGATCGCGAAAGCGTGGTCCAGCTGGGCCTCCACGTCCCCCTGGCCTCCGGCTCGCAGCCAGCGCCGCAGGACGTGGTTGTGTGCGGTGACCACCGCCGAGGCCGCCACCTCCGCGAGCAGCGGATCGTCGTTCGCGGCGTCGTCGTGCGCGTGCTCGTCGAAGTGACCGAGCAGATAGCGGGTGAAGAGCCGCTCGTAGCGGGCGACCGAGGCGATCTCCGCCTCGCGCAGCGTCGGCACCTCACGAGTGAGTTTGTAGCGCTGCACGGAGATCTCCGGCTGGGCCGCGTACATCCTCATGACTTCCTTGATGCCGCGGCACACCGTGTCGAGCGGATGCTCGTGCGCGGGCGCGGCGTTGAGCACCGCCTCGGCCCGGACCAGGGTGTCGTCGTGGTCCGGGAAGATCGCCTCCTCCTTGGAGCGGAAGTGGCGGAAGAAGGTGCGCCGGGCGACCCCGGCAGCCGCCGCGATCTCGTCGACGGTGGTCGCTTCGTACCCCTTGGTGGCGAACAGCTCCATCGCGGCGGCAGCCAGTTCCCGGCGCATCTTGAGCCGCTGGGCTGCGGCGCGAGAGCCTGCGGCACTCTCCGGTGCGTCGGGCACGGCTGGTGTACGTGAGGACTTGGCGGGCTGGGACATGACCCGAACGTACTGCATGTGCGCGGAGTGGCGCGCATGCCCGGGGGTCCCCCCGCCCCGCGCGGGCGGGGGGTGACCGGCCGGATCGAGCAGTCCGCCCCAGTCGGCGCCCTCCCCGAACCCGTCGCCGTGTCGGTCAGCGCTTGGCATATTCGCGGAAGCCGCGGCCGGTCTTGCGGCCGAGGCAGCCCGCGGCCACCAGGTGCTCCAGGAGCGGCGCGGGAGCCAGGCCCGGGTCGCGGAACTCGCGGTGCAGAACCTTCTCGATGGCCAGCGAGACATCCAGACCGACCACATCGAGCAGTTCGAACGGACCCATCGGGTAGCCGCCGCCCAGCTTCATCGCCGCGTCGATGTCGTCAAGAGACGCATAGTGCTCCTGCACCATCTTGACCGCGTTGTTGAGGTACGGGAACAGCAGGGCGTTCACGATGAAACCGGCACGGTCGCCGCAGTCGACGGGGTGCTTCCGGATCGACGTACACAGCTCGCGGACCGTTGAGTGCACGTCGTCCGCCGTCAGCACCGTGCGGACCACCTCGACCAGCTTCATGGCGGGTGCCGGGTTGAAGAAGTGCATGCCGATCACGTCCTGCGGGCGCGAGGTGGCACGGGCGCAGGCGACCACGGGCAGCGAGGAGGTGGTGGTGGCGAGGATCGCGCCGGGCCTGCAGACCTTGTCGAAGGTGGCGAACAACTGCTGCTTGGCCTGAAGGTCCTCGGCGATCGCCTCCAGCGCCAGGTCGACGTCGGCGAAGTCGTCGTAGGAGGCCGTCGGCCGGATCCGGTCCAGCGTCTGCGCGGCCGCCTCGGCCGTCATCCGGCTCTTGTCGACGGAGCGCGCGAGCGACTTGCCGATCCGAGTCTTCGCGGCCAGCGCCTTCTCCTCGGTGCGGGCGGCGAGGACGACCTCGTACCCGGCCTTTGCGAAGACCTCCGCGATCCCGGACGCCATGGTGCCGGAACCGGCGACACCGACCGAGCGGACCGTACGGCCCGGCGCCTGGACGGCGCCGTCCAGCGGGGTCAGCGCGTCGCGTACCACGGCCGAGTTGCCGGGTGTCTCGTAGGTGTAGAAGCCGCGCCCCGACTTGCGGCCGGTCAGGCCCGCCTCGCTGAGCTGCTTGAGGATCGGCGCGGGTGCGTGCAACCGGTCGCGGGAAGCGGCGTACATGGCGTCAAGGACGGTTCGGGCCGTGTCGATGCCGATCAGGTCGAGCAGGGCGAGCGGACCCATGGGCAGCCCGCAGCCCAGCCTCATCGCGGCGTCGATGTCCTCGCGGGAGGCGTACTTGGCCTCGTACATCGCGGCGGCCTGGTTCAGATAGCCGAACAGCAGCCCGTCGGCGACGAACCCGGGCCGGTCGCCCACCGCGACGGGCTCCTTGCCCAGGTCGAGGGCGAGGTTGGTCACCGCGGTGACCGCCGCGGGCGCGGTCAGCACGGACGAGACGACCTCGACCAGACGCATCGCCGGTGCCGGGTTGAAGAAGTGCAGCCCGAGGAAGCGCTCGGGGTGGGCCGAGTCGGCGGCCAGCCGGGTGACGGACAGCGCGTTGGTGCCGGTGGCGAGGACGGTGTCCGGGCGCACGATGCCGTCGAGGGCGCGGAAGACCTGCTGCTTGATCTCGTACGACTCCGGGACCACCTCGATGACCAGGTCGGCGTCGGCCGCCGCCTGCAGGTCCGTGAAGGTGTGGAAGCGGGCGAGGGCCTCGTCGCGCTCCTGCTCGCTGAGGCGCCCGCGGCTGATGGCACGGGCGAGGGAGGTCTCCAGCGCGGCGACGGCCTTGGCGGCCGCGGCCTCGCTGATGTCGATGCCGACGACCTCGCGGCCGGCCCGGGTCAGCGCCTCGGCGATGCCGGTGCCCATGGTGCCGAGACCGACCACGGCAATGGTCTTGAGCGGGGACAGAGGGGTGTCGGAGAAGGGAGTGGCCATCGCGGGACTCCAGAGATGAGGGGTGACGACTGAGGAGTGCGCCTGGGTGCGCCAACGGACGCACACAGTGCGGAGGGTGCGGGTGTTCACCGGGCCGGCGAGCGCACACGCCCGGCGCCGTCCACGGACGCGCACACGCCCGGGAACGCGATCCGACCGGCCCTGTCCCGGAGCCGAGTCGTACTGAGTACCTTGAGGTACCGAACCGACCAGTCCCCACTGCCACAGGGGCGTGAGAACTCCTTGCCGTGGCTGCGTCACCAGGCCACCGCAAGTCATGCGAGTGGTAACTCGCTCGAATGAGCTTAACCCGTGGGTAACGAGCGCGCCACCCCCCGAATTCGTGATGTCGGTCCCGGCGTCCGGCGTGCGCCCGTAGTCTCGGGTCATGGACGAGGCGTCGCGGTCACTCACGGAGCGTTTACGATCCGAGTCCGGCGGGTCGTCGACGTACGAGCGGCTGGCGGCGACCGACGATCCCGACGCGCTGGCCGCCGTACTGACCGAGCCCGGACAGCCCTTGTGGGCGCGGGAGTTGGCGGCCTTCCGGCTCGGCGTCGTGGGCGACCGGCGGGCGTTCGAGGCGCTCGTCCTGCTGCTCAACCACCGTGATCCGCAGCGCTGTGCGTCAGCCGCGTACGCCCTGGCCCGACTCGGCGATCCGCGCACCGCCCGCGCGGCAGCCGCCCTCGCCACCAACGAACTCCGCGTCGCCTACGCCCTCCACCCCGTGCGCCTGCTCGTGGAGCTGCGCGCCCCCGAGGCCGTTCCCGCGCTGATCACCACGCTGCGGCGCCGGCTGGGCCCGCACGATCCGTACCGAAAGGTGGCGCTCGCCTGCGTGGAGGGGCTCGGCGCACTCGGCGACGCCCGGGCCAGGCCCGTGCTGGAGGCGGCACTCGCGTACCCGGCGCTGGCTCAGGCGGCGGTGCGCGCGCTGGGGTGCCTCCCCAAGGAGCGATGAAGCGTCAGCCGGGCAGCGGCAACACGGCCGCGTACCGCACTTCAGGCACCGCGACCCCGTCCGCCTCGAACGTCTCCTCGGTACCGTCGGTGTGGAATCCGGCCCGTTCGTAGAAACGCCGGGCGTGGGTGTTCTCCCTGAGTACCCACAGGAGCATCCGCTCGTGACCGGCCGCGGCGCACCGGCGTGCCGACTCTGTGAGCAGCCCTCGGCCGACACCCGCCCCGAGCAGTTCGGGTGAGACGTAGATGGCGTACAACTCGGCTTCCTCGGTGCGCCTTTCGCCGTCCCGGTACGGTCCGATCGCCGCCCAGCCGACGACCTCGCCGTCCCCCTCGGCGACCAGGTTCACCACGTCGTCGCTCTGGGCGAGACGGGCGCGGCGCCGCGCGGTGTCGGCGTCCACATCGAGTGCGTCGAGATACGACTGCGGTATCAGCCCTCGGTAGGCGGTCCGCCAACCGCCGATGCGGATCTCGCTCACGCGCCGGCAGTCGTCGGGAGTCATGTCGCGTATGTGGAGGGTGCCGTGCATGAGGGAACCGTAGGCGAGCGCTGCCCGGACGGCCACGGCTTATTCCGGCAGCACCGCGTACGCTTCGACCTCCATCAGGAACTCCGGCCGCACCAGCGCCGCCACCTGCACCGCAGACGAGGCGGGCAGGCGGTCCTCCGGTATGTGCTCGGCGCGGGCCGTGCGGATCACGGGCAGGTACGCCATGTCCGTGACGAAGTAGGTCAGTTTGACCACGTCGTCGAACGTGGCACCGGCGGCGGCCAGACAGCGGCGCAGGTTCTCGAAGACCTGGCGGGCCTGGGCGGCCGGGTCGCCCTCGCCGACGAGCTTGCCGTCCTCGTCCAGGGCGAGCTGGCCGGAGATCGCGACGAAGCGCCCGGTGCCCATGACGACGTGGGTGTAGGCGGCGGCGGGGGCGACCCCGTCGGGGGCGGGAATCCTGGTCAGTTCGCTCATGGGTCCATGGTGGACCACGGGTCTGACAGCGCGGATGCGAGGCCCCCGACGGGCCTCGGGGCCGGGCTCAGCCGCGATGGCCGAGCAGTCCGTGCAGCGTCGAGCCGGGCGAGGCGGGCGACGCGGCCTTGGCGCGCAGCGGCTTCGGATCGGGCCGCCGCTTGCACACCGCGTCGGCTTCGCCGCTGCCGTGCGGCACCTTGCCGTTCGCGAGGTACGCCACCAGATGTCTGTCCAGGCAGGTGTTCCCGCTGAGCGTGATGCCGTGGTTACCGCCACCCTGCTCGACCACCAGACTGGAGCGGCGCAGCAGGTGATGGACCCTCACACCGCCCTGGTACGGGGTGGCGGCGTCGTCGGTCGCCTGGAACAGCAGCGTCGGCGGCAGCGCGTCGTTCGCCACGTTCACCGGTCGCAGCGAGTCCGTCCGCCAGAAGGCGCACGGCGCGTTGTACCAGGTGTTGCTCCAGGCCATGAACGGCGCCTTGGCGTACACCGCCCAGGTGTCCTTGCGCCACTGCGCCCAGTCGTGCGGCCAGGAGGTGTCACGGCACTGCACCGCGGTGTAGACGCTGTAGCCGTTGTCTCCACCGGGGTCTGCCTTGCCGACCTTTTCGTACGCCTTGACCAGCGGGCCGGGGTCATGGTGGTTCGCGTAGGCGGCGAACGCGGCGGCGAGGTTCGGCCAGTAGCCGTTGAAGTAGCCACCCGGGACGAAGATGTCCTCCAACTCGGAGGCGCCCACCTTGTTCCGGGCCGGATGCCTGGCCAGTGCCGCCCGCATCGCGTACCACTTGGCCTCGACCACGGCCGGGTCGGTGCCGAGCCGGTACGTCGAGTTGTACTTGGCGACCCAGGCGAGGAACGCCCGGTGGCGGTCGTTGAACGCGTAGTCCTGCTCGACGTTGTCCTTGTACCAGACCCCGCTGGGGTCGACGATGGAGTCGAGCACCAGACGGCGTACCCGCTTCGGGAAGAGCTTCGCGTACACCGCGCCCAGGTATGTGCCGTACGAGTAGCCGAAGTAGCTGACCTTCCTGGCGCCGAGCGCCTGCCGGATCGCGTCCATGTCCCGTACGGCGCTCAGGGTGTCGATGTACGGCAGCACGCTCGCGTACTTGGTGGCGCACGCCTTGGCGAAGGAGGCGGCGCGGGAGATGCCGGTCCGCTCCAGAGCGGATGTGCTGGGCACCGAGTCGGGGCGTACCGGCTTGGAGTGGCCGGGCAGGCAGTTGAGGGTGGGCTTGCTCTTGCCCACGCCCCGTGGGTCGAAGCCGATGACGTCGTACTGCGACGCCACCGACTTGGGCAGGGCGGAGGCGACGAACCCGGCGAGCGTCAGACCGCTGCCGCCGGGCCCGCCCGGGTTGACCAGCAGCGGTCCCTGGTAGGTCTTCGCCGTGTGCGGGACGCGTGACAGCGCCAGGCTGATCTGCCGTCCGCGAGGGTTCGCATGGTCGAGCGGCACCGTGACGGACGCGCACTGGAGCGTCCGATAGCGGGCGGTGGCGCACTTCTTCCAGATGGGCTGAGCCGCTTGCGCGGTGCCCGCGATGTGCGCTGCGCTCGCCTCGGCCGGGACGGTGGTGAGCGTCCCCGCCACCATGGCAGCGGCAGCGCACAGCACGGCTGCGCGTCTTCTCATGTGAAAACTCCCAGGACGGAGGCGGTCGGCCGGATATGTCAGGCCCTCGCCGCATCGTCCCGGAAAGCCCGGCTGTATGAACGTGTTCAGGTAAGACATGACCCAATTGGGTCGCCTGAAGCGCTCGGATGCGCCGTGTGTTCCCTCACAGGTCATCAGGTTGATCACCCGTCACCGCGATTGATTCCGTACGTAGTTCGGCGCGCCGCATCTCTGTGCGGGGGTGATGACCCGCTCAGCCGTCCGTGGGCGTGCCCCGAGGTGTGATGGGATGACACACACTCCACCACACGTACAGAAAGAGGAAGGCCATGGCGCAGGTCGAGTCCACGACGGAGCGGACCATCGCGGCGGACGCGGAGACGGTGTTCGACGCCCTCGCGGACTACCGGGGCACCCGCTCGAAGCTGCTGCCCGAGCAGTTCAGCGAGTACGAGGTGCGCGAGGGGGGCGACGGTGAGGGCACTCTCGTCCACTGGAAGCTCCAGGCCACCAGCAAGCGTGTCCGGGACTGCCTCCTCGAGGTGAGCGAGCCGACCGACGGTGAACTCGTCGAGAAGGACCGCAACTCCTCCATGGTCACCACGTGGCGGGTCACCCCGGCCGACGAGGGCCGATCCCGCGTCGTCGTCACCACCACCTGGAAGGGGGCCGGCGGCGTCGGAGGCTTCTTCGAGCGGACCTTCGCGCCCAAGGGCCTCGCCCGAATCTATGACGCGGTGCTCGCCAAGCTGGCCGCAGAGGTGGAGAAGTAGCACCGGGGCAACACGAACAACGGGGTTCGTCACCGTAGGCGGCCCACCACTCCACGTGCGCTCCGGGGGCGCGGATCCCACGATCCGAGCCCCCGGAGCGCATTTCGTCAGTCATTCGGCTGAATCTCACGCTCACCGTTTCGAGTGGTTTTCGGTGCGGAGCGGTTGTACGCCGTAGGGCTCCGACCGGCGGATACCCGTGCGGGGCCCGTCCCGAAGGCGACTCGTCCCGCTTGGTCGCGTCCCGCAGTGCGAGAAATTGGTCCGCGCAGGCGCGACGAGGGGAGCGGTACGTGGGCGTGACGACGGTGGTGGACGTGGACAGCGAGCGGGTCGTGTCACCCGCGCTCCCGGACACGTCCCAGGAGCCGGCCGACACCGGAGCGCCGACCGGCACCGGAGAACCGGGGGCGCTCAGCCCCCGCCGCGTGCGCCTGGTCTTCTTCGGGCTGATGCTCGCGCTGCTGCTCGCCGCGCTCGACCAGATGATCGTGGCCACCGCGCTCCCGAAGATCGTCGGCGAGTTGCACGGCCTGGAGCGGATGTCCTGGGCGATCACCGCCTACCTGCTGACCTCCACCGTGGGCCTGCCGGTCTACGGCAAGTGCGGAGACCTCTTCGGCCGCAAGGGCGTCTTCCAGTTCGCGATCGCCGTCTTCGTCGTCGGCTCGGCGCTCGCCGGACGGGCGCAGACCATGGACCAGCTGATCGCCTTCCGCGCGATCCAGGGCATCGGCGCCGGCGGGCTGATGATCGGCGTACAGGCGATCATCGCGGACGTCGTCCCGCCCCGTGAACGCGGCCGCTTCATGGGCCTGATCGGCGCCTCCTTCGGCCTCGCCTCCGTGGCCGGACCCCTGCTCGGCGGCTACTTCACCGACCATCTCTCCTGGCGCTGGTGCTTCTACATCAACGTGCCCTTCGGCCTGATCACCCTGGCCGTCGTCGCCATCGTGCTGAAACTGCCGAAGCCCGTCGGGAAGGTCCGCCTCGATGTGCTCGGCACACTGCTGCTGGCCGCCGCGTCCACCTGTCTGGTGCTGCTGACCAGTTGGGGCGGCATCGAGTACGACTGGGACTCGCGTGTCATCCTGGGGCTGGGCGCGGGCGCGGTCCTCGCGAGCGCCCTCTTCCTGGTCGCCGAGGGGTTCGCCCCCGAACCCCTCATCCCGCTGAGGCTCTTCAGGGACTCGGTCTTCAACGTCACCGCACTGGTGGGGCTGGTCGTCGGTATCGCGCTGTTCGGCGCCGCCAGCTACCTTCCCACCTTCCTGCAGATGGTCGACGGGGCGAGCGCCACCGGGTCCGGGCTGCTGATGCTGCCGATGATGGCCGGGGTCGTCGGCGCCTCGATCGTCTGCGGACAACTCGTCAGCAAGACCGGCCGTTACCGGATCTACCCGGTCCTCGGCAGTGCCCTGTCCGCCGTCGGCATGTGGCTGCTGTCCCGACTCGACGTGGACACATCGAGGCTGGAGTACAGCACCTGGATGGCGGTACTCGGCGCCGGTATCGGCATGGTGATGCCGGTCCTGGTCCTCGCCGTGCAGAACTCCGTGCGCCCTGCCGACCTCGGCACCGCGACCAGCGCCAACAACTACTTCCGGCAGATCGGCGGAAGCGTCGGGGCCGCCGTCTTCGGCACCCTGTTCGCGAACCGGCTCTCGGACGCCCTGCGAGAACGCCTCCCCGCGGGCGCGGGTGCCCACCTGCCCGACGCCCAGTCCATCACCCCGCAACTGGTCCACGCACTGCCCCCGGCCCTGCGCCAGGCATACATCGACGCCTACGCGGACGCCATGCCGCGGATCTTCCTCTACCTCGTGCCGGTGCTCGTCCTCGGCCTGCTCATCGCCTTCTTCCTCAAGGAGAAACCACTGGTGTCCCACAACGCCTCCGCCGAGTCGCCGCTCGCCGCCTCCGCCGAGTCCCCGCTCGCCGCCCAGGTGCCGCACGCGCGGGCGCCCTACGCCGCCGGAGTACCCGTCTGCGGCACGGTCCAGCACCCCGACGGCACCGTCGTACCGCGCGCCGCCCTCACCCTCATCGACGTCACGGGACAGCAGATCGGGCGGGGCGCGAGCGGCGAGGACGGACGGTACGCGCTGTCCACGCCCGGGTCCGGGTCATACGTCCTGATCGCCGCGGCCGGCGGCCACCAGCCACAGGCGGT
Organism: Streptomyces sp. NPDC001020; assembly: GCF_053599115.1. Lineage (NCBI taxonomy): Bacteria > Bacillati > Actinomycetota > Actinomycetes > Kitasatosporales > Streptomycetaceae > Streptomyces > Streptomyces sp. NPDC001020. The sequence goes on from NZ_JBSFLQ010000007.1 coordinate 9,403, forward strand.
CTCGGTGACCGTCGGGGAGCGCGCGGTGGAGCTGGACGTCGTGCTCGGTGGCGCGGGGCGGCTCGCGGGGAGCGTGCTCACGGCCGACGGCACGCCGGTGCGCGATGCCGCCGTCACGCTCACCAACGTGCACGGCGAGGTGGTCGCGAGCACGCGCAGCGGGCGTGACGGAGGGTATGTGATCGGCGAGTTGGTGGCCGGGGAGTACACCCTCGCGGCCAGCGCGCCGGCGTTCCGCCCGGCGGCGCTTCCCGTCACCGTGCAGGCCTCGCGCGAGACCCGGCAGGACGTCGAACTCGCGGGCGGCGCGGTGCTGCGCGGCACCGTGCGTGCCGGAGACGGGCGGCCCGTCGAGGACGCGCGGGTGACGCTCCTCGATGCCGCCGGCAACGTCGTCGACACGCTCACCACGGGCGCCGACGGGACGTTCCGGTTCGTCGACCTGTCCTCCGGGGAGTACACCGTGATCGCGGCTGGGTACCCGCCGGTGGCCACGGTGCTCCAGGTGGCCGGGGGCGGCAGGACCGAACGGGACCTGCAACTGGGGCACGAGGACTGAGGGCACGAGGGCGCCCAGCCGGTCCCGCCGAAAAGGGGTGGGGGTGTGATCACCGAATGAGTACGCTCTCCGCCATGACAAGGCTGGAGCGGCTGCGGGCCGACCACGAACCCGCCCTGTTGGCCTTCGAACGGGAGAACCGGGAGTACTTCGCACGGTTCGTCCCCGATCGCGGGGACGCCTTCTTCGCCGAGTTCACTTCCATGCTCCGCGCCCGGCTCGCCGAGCAGGAGGCCGGTCTGTGCCACTTCCATGTCGTCATCGACGACCAGGGCGAGCTGATCGGCCGCGTCAATCTCGTGGACGTCACGGCGGGAAGCGTCGAACTCGGCTACCGGATCGGTGAGCGCGCCGGGGGCCGGGGCGTGGCGACGGCCATGGTGAGGGATGTCTGCCGTCTTGCCGCCACGGAGTACGGCCTCCTGGAACTGACGGCGAGGGTCACGCTGGACAATCCGGCTTCCGCGGCCGTCCTTCTGCGCAACGGCTTCACCGCCGTGGACGACGACATCCGGATCGGTGGGCAGCCCGGCGTGCTCTACCGGCGTCGGCTCACCGACACGCGTTGAACGACTCCGGCCCACTCGGCGGCGATGTCACAGCAGGCCGACCGCGGTGTCCACCGCGGTCTCCACGCTGCCTTCGGCGGGATACAGCAGGGACCGGCCGACGACCAGGCCCTGGACGGTGGGCAGCCGCAGCGCCTTGCGCCACTTCTCGTAGAGGCCTGCCTGGTCCTTGCCGACCTCGCCGCCGAGGAGCACGGCGGGCAGGGTCGAGGCCTCCAGCGCCTCGGCCATGTCGTCGGGGTTGTCGGTGACGGGGAGCTTGAGCCAGGTGTAGGCGGAGGTGCCACCCAGGCCCGAGGCGATGGCGATGGACCGGGTGACGGCCTCGGCGCTCAGGTCGTTGTGCACCCGGCCGTCGACGCGGCGCGATATGAACGGCTCGATGAACAGCGGCAGTCGGCGCGCCGCCATGTCGTCGACGGCCCGTGCCGTCGACTCCAGGGTCCGCAGGGAGCCCGGGTTGTCGTAGTCGATGCGCAACAGCAGCTTCCCGGCGTCGAAGCGCAGCCGTTCGATGTCCTCGGCGCGATGGCCGGTGAAGCGGTCGTCCATCTCGAAGGACGCGCCGGCGAGTCCGCCGCGGTTCATGGAGCCCATGACGACCTTGCCGTCCAGGACGCCCAGCAGCAGTAGGTCCTCCAGGATGTCGGCGGTCGCGAGCACCCCGTCCACGCCGGGCCGGGACAGCGCGATGCACACGCGTTCCAGGAGAACGGCCCGGTTGGCCATGGCCAGGTGGCGGTCGCCGATGTCGAGGGCGCCGCGCGCCGGATGGTCGGCGGCCACGATCATGAGGCGGCCGCTGTCACCGATCAGCGGGCGGCGGACGCGCCGGGCGGCGGCTTCGGCGATGGCCTCCGGATTGCGGGCGCGCACGGTGACGAGGTCGGGAATGCGGATGCTCAAGACGGGCTCCGTTCAGGGTGGCGGCGGTCGGCCGCGTGCGCTGAGGGTCCTGGGCGGGGCAGTCGGCCGCGTGCGAGGGAGGACTTCGACGGGGTGGTCAGCCGCGTGCCAGGAGGTCGGCGATCTCCGACTCGGTCGGCATCGCGGAGGAGCAGGCGAGGCGGGAGGCGACGAGCGCTCCGGCCGCGTTGGCGTGACGCATGATCTCCTCCAGCGGACGGCCGGCGAGCAGTCCGTGGCAGAGCGAACCGCCGAAGGCGTCCCCGGCACCGAGTCCGTTGACGACCTCCACGGGCACGGGCAGTACCTCGGCCGTCGTACCGTCGCGGTGCACGGCGAGTACCCCCTTGGAGCCCTGCTTGACGACCGCGAGTTCCACGCCCGCGTCCAGCAGTGCCTGGGCGCAGGCCCGCGGTTCGTGGACGCCGGTGGCGATCTGGCACTCGTCGAGGTTGCCCACGGCCACGGTGGCGTGACGTAGCGCCTCGGCGTAGTACAGGTGCGCGACATCGGGGTCGTTCCAGAACATGGGGCGCCAGTCGAGGTCGAACACGGTGATGCCGGCCTTGTCCCGTGCCGCGAGGGCGGCCAGCGTGGCGGAGCGGCTGGGCTCCTCGCTCAGGCCGGTGCCCGTGATCCAGAAGATGCGGGCGGAGCGGATGGCGGGGAGGTCCAGCTCGGTGGCCCGGATCTCGAGGTCGGGGGCTTTGGGCCGACGGTAGAAGTAGAGCGGGAAGTCGTCCGGCGGGAAGATCTCGCAGAACGTGATCGGGGTCTGGAGGGCGTCCACGGGCGTGACGAAACGGTCGTCGACCCCGAACTCCTTGAGAGCCTGGTGCAGGTAGGTGCCGAAGGGGTCGTTCCCGGTCCGGCTGATCAGCGCGGTGGTGCGGCCGAGGCGGGCGGCGGCCACCGCGACGTTGGCCGCGGAGCCGCCCAGGAACTTTCCGAACGACTCGACCTGGGGGAGCGGCACACCGGTCTGCAAGGGGTAGAGATCTACCCCGAGGCGCCCCATGGTGATGACATCGAAACGTTCGACGGGCTCAGGCATGCGCGTCGCTCCTCGTGCGGGGGGTGCGGACCGGCCGCCGCCCGGAAGGCTGGTGTCCGGGCCCGGATGCCTCACAGGTGTAGGCCGCCGGGCATGCCGCTGTCAAGGCTTTGTACTTACATACGGACCTGCTTCTGAAATGATGTCTTGACAAAGTCTTGACAGGTGGGTGCGACAGGGGCTTGTATCCCGTCCCAGCGAAACCGCCGCTTCACCGGAACACGACCCGGACGCCCCGTCCGGACCCCGCGTGGGTTCCCGCCGGCGCTGTCCACTTCCTTTCCCCCGGCCGCACAGTGAGGTGCAGGAAAGATGGACCGCACGTTCCACCCCCGCCGTTCTCGAAGGGTCGCTCCCCTCGTCGCAATAGCCGCGGCCTCCGCGCTGCTCATCGCCGGCTGCTCCAGCAGCTCGGGCGGGAAGAAGGCGGAGGAGCACGGCTCCGAGGCCGCCGCGGGCAAGGCCGGCACCCCCCGGATGACGGTCGCGCTGGTCACCCACCAGGCAGCCGGCGACACCTTCTGGGACATCGTCCGCAAGGGAGCCGAGGCCGCCGCGGCCAAGGACAACATCAAGCTCATCTACTCGAACGACCCGAACGCGGGCAACCAGGCCGGCCTGGTTCAGAACGCGATCGACCAGAAGGTCGACGGCGTCGCGGTCACCCTCGCCAAACCGGACGCCATGAAGGACGTCCTGGGCAAGGCGGCGCAGTCCGGCATCCCCGTGGTCGGCCTGAACTCGGGACTGAGCGACTGGCGGAAGCTGGGGCTGCTGGAGTTCTTCGGGCAGGACGAGAGCGTGGCGGGCGAGGCGTTGGGCAGGAAGCTGACCGAGATCGGCGCCAAGAACGCGGTCTGTGTGATCCATGAGCAGGGGAACGTCGGGCTCACCCAGCGCTGTGACGGTGTGAAGAAGACGTTCGGCGGCAAGACCCAGATCCTCAACGTCAACGGCGCCGACATGCCGTCCGTGAAGTCGACGATCAATGCCAAACTCAAGCAGGACAGCTCCATCGACTATGTGCTCACCCTCGGCGCCCCGTTCGCCCTGACCGCGGTGCAGTCGGTCGGTGACGCCGGCAGCAAGGCGAAGGTCGCCACCTTCGACCTCAACAAGGACCTGACCGGCGCCATCAAGAAGGGTGACATCCAGTTCGCCGTCGACCAGCAGCCCTATCTGCAGGGCTACCTGGCAGTCGACTCCCTGTGGCTCTTCAAGAACAACGGCAACTACAGCGGCGGAGGTGAGCAGCCGGTGCTGACCGGCCCGGCCTTCGTCGACAAGTCCAACGTCGACACCGTCGCGGCGTTCGCCGCGAAGGGCACGAGGTGATGGCCATGGCCCAGGGGGCTGCGCCGGCGGGGACCTCACCGCCGGCCTCCGGCCCCGGCGAACGCGACGGCCGGACTGTACGGCCATCCCTCGTGCTCCGGCTGCTCGCCCGGCCCGAGGTCGGCGTCTTCCTCGGTGCCGTGGCGGTGTTCGTCTTCTTCTTCGCCGTCGCGCCGACGTTCCGCTCGGGCAGTGCGATGGCCACCGTCCTCTACCAGTCGTCCACCATCGGGATCATGGCGCTGCCGGTGGCCCTGCTGATGATCGGCGGCGAGTTCGACCTGTCGGCCGGCGTCGCCGTGATCACCTCGGCGCTGACCGCGAGCATGGTCAGCTACCAGCTCACCATGAACGTATGGGTGGGCGTGGTCGTCGCGCTCGTGGTGTCGCTGGCGATCGGGGCGTTCAACGGCTGGATGATGACGCGCACCGGGCTGCCCAGCTTCCTGGTGACCCTCGGCACCTTCCTGGGGCTGCAGGGCGTCAACCTCGCGATCACCAAGCTGGTCACCGGCAATGTCGCGACCGACGACATCAGCACGATGGACGGCTTCGGCCAGGCCAAGGCGCTCTTCGCGTCGTCGTTCACCGTCGGCGGGGTCCAGTTCAAGGTCACCGTCCTGTGGTGGCTGGGCTTCGCCGCCCTGGCCACCTGGGTGCTGCTGCGCACCAAGTACGGCAACTGGATCTTCGCGGTCGGCGGCGACAAGGACAGCGCACGAGCCGTCGGCGTGCCGGTGAAGTTCACCAAGATCTCGCTGTTCATGGTGGTGGGCTTCGGCGCCTGGTTCGCCGGTATGCACCAGCTGTTCGCCTTCAACACCGTGCAGTCCGGCGAGGGCGTGGGCCAGGAACTGATCTACATCGCCGCCGCGGTGATCGGCGGCTGTCTGCTGACCGGCGGCTACGGTTCCGCGATCGGCCCGGTCTTCGGTGCTTTCATGTTCGGCATGGTGAGTCAGGGCATCGTCTACGCCGGCTGGAACCCCGACTGGTTCAAGGCCTTCCTCGGCGTGATGCTCATCGGGGCGACCCTTGTCAATCTGTGGGTTCAGAAGTCCGCGACTCGGAGGTGACCAAGCATGACGATCGCTGACCCGGACGACAAGAACGGCAAGGCGGCTTCGCGGGACGACGAGACCCCCGTGGTCGAACTGCGCGGCGCTGGCAAGTCGTACGGCAACGTCCGTGCCCTGCACGGCGTCGACCTCGCCGTCCGCCCCGGCCGGGTCGTCTGTGTCCTGGGCGACAACGGAGCCGGCAAGTCCACACTGATCAAGATCATTTCCGGGTTGCACCAGCACACCGAGGGCGAGTTGCTCGTCGACGGCCGGCCGGTGAGGTTCACCACCCCGCGCGACGCGCTCGGCAAGGGCATCGCCGCCGTCTACCAGGACCTGGCCACGGTGCCGCTGATGCCGGTATGGCGGAACTTCTTCCTCGGCTCCGAGCTGACCAAGGGCCCCTGGCCCGTCCGCCGCCTGGACATCCTCCGCATGAAGAAGACCGCGGACGAGGAACTGCGCACCATGGGCATCGTCCTCGACGACCTCGAACAGCCCGTCGGCACACTGTCCGGCGGCCAGCGCCAGTGCGTCGCCATCGCCCGCGCCGTCCACTTCGGCGCCCGCGTCCTCATCCTCGACGAGCCCACCGCCGCGCTCGGCGTCAAGCAGTCCGGCGTGGTGCTGAAGTACATCGCCGCCGCCCGCGACCGTGGCCTCGGCGTCATCTTCATCACCCACAACCCGCACCACGCCTACATGGTCGGCGACCACTTCAGCGTGCTGCGTCTGGGCACCCTGGAACTCAGTGCGGACCGCGACCAGGTCAGCCTCGAAGAGCTGACCAACCACATGGCGGGCGGCGCAGAACTCGCCGCCCTCAAGCACGAGTTGGCGCAGGTTCGCGGTGTCGACGTCGATGAGCTCCCCGAAGCGGGGGACCTCCGGGCACCCGTGGCGGCATCCACCGAAGGGAACTCCTGACATGACACCTGCCCTGGACCGCATCAGGGTCGGCTCGGCCCCCGACTCCTGGGGTGTCTGGTTCCCCGACGACCCGCGGCAGGTCCCCTGGGAACGCTTCCTGGACGAGGTCGCCGAAGCCGGTTACTCCTGGATCGAGCTCGGTCCGTACGGCTATCTGCCGACCGACCCGGCACGGCTCACCGACGAGGTGGACAAACGGAACCTGAAAGTGTCCGCGGGCACGGTCTTCACCTCGCTGCACCGCGGACCGGCCGTGTGGGAGTCCACCTGGGAGCACGTCAGTCAGGTCGCCTCGCTCACTCAGGCCCTGGGCGCGAAACACCTCGTGGTCATCCCCTCCTTCTGGCGGGACGACAAGACCGCCGAGATCATCGAGCCTCCGGAACTCACCGGCGAGCAGTGGGCCCACCTCACCCAGGGCATGGCCCGGCTCGGTCACCAGGTGAGGGAGACCTACGGCCTCGACATCGTCGTCCACCCCCACGCCGACACCCACATCGACACCGAGGAGCACGTCGAGCGCTTCCTCGACTCGACGGACTCGGACCTGGTCAATCTCTGCCTGGACACCGGGCACTACGCCTACTGCGGCGGCGACAGCGTCAAGCTCATCGAGACCTACGGCGAGCGCATCGGCTATCTGCACCTCAAACAGGTCGACCCGCGGATCCTCGCCGACGTCGTCGCGAACGGGGTGCCTTTCGGCCCCGCCGTGCGGCGCGGCGTGATGTGCGAGCCCCCGGCCGGTGTGCCCGCGCTGGAACCGGTCCTCGCCGCCGCCCAGGGACTCGGCGCCGAGCTGTTCGCCATCGTCGAGCAGGACATGTACCCCTGCCCGCCGGACAAGCCGCTGCCCATCGCCGTACGCACCCGCGCGTTCCTCCGTTCCTGCGGCGCCTGACCACCCCGCGGCAACGACCCGCAGCCCCTTTGTGTTTGCGCAGGTCAAGGGCGTATCAACCGTGATGACAACGCTCACGGGTGCAGTCGTTGGCGATGGGCCCGCCGATGCGTTTCACTGCGATTGAGGAACCTGACGCGACGGGGAGGTGGATCATGACGAGCGACCACGGTCACGGGCATGGGCACGGCCCAGGCAGCCATGCCGGGCACGTCCACGGGGTGTCGGCGCACGCCGACCGCCGCTGGTTGGGTGCCGCGCTCGGGCTGATCACCGTACTCATGGCGGTCGAGGTGGTCGCCGGTATCGTCGCCGGTTCCCTGGCGCTGCTCTCCGACGCGGCGCACATGCTCACCGACGCCGCCGCCATCGTGCTGGCGCTGATCGCGATGCGGCTCGCCGCCCGCCCGGCCGGTGGCGGCTTCACCTACGGGCTCAAACGCGCGGAGATCCTCTCCGCCCAGGTCAACGGCCTCACGCTGTTCCTGCTCGGGGCCTGGCTGGCAGTCGAGGCCGTACGGCGCCTCGTCTCGCCGTCGCAGGTCCAGGGCCGTCTGATGCTGGTGACCGCGCTGGCCGGCATCGTCGTGAACCTGGCCGCCACCTGGTGCATCTCGAAGGCCAACCGCACCTCCCTGAACGTCGAGGGCGCCTACCAGCACATCCTGACCGATCTGTTCGCCTTCATCGGAACCGCTGTTGCCGCGCTCGTGATCGTCCTGACAGGCTTCGAGCGTGCCGACGCCATCGCCACGCTCGTGGTGGTCGCGTTGATGGTGAAGGCGGCCTACGGGCTGCTGCGCGACTCGGGCCGCATCTTCCTGGAGGCCGCGCCCGCCGATGTGGACCCGGACGAGTTGGGGGACCGACTCGTCGCCCAGCCGGACGTCGTGGAGGTGCACGACCTGCACGTCTGGCAGATCACCTCCGGCCAGGCCGCGCTGTCCGCACACGTCCTGGTCGAACCGGACGGTGACTGCCACTCCGTCCGTCGCCGCCTGGAGAGAGTCCTGCGCCACGACTACGGCATCACCCACACCACCCTCCAGGTCGACCATGTCGGCGAGGACACCGAGGCCGGGGACCTGCTGCGGATCAGCACCCCGATGGCAGGTCCCGCCGAGCACTGCGACGACGCCCACGGCCCCGTCTACCGGCCAGGGCCGCACGGCTTCTGACACACACGGGGCGCTCGCAAGCGTCCTCTCCCGTGATCAAACCGAGAGCCACTTCACTCTGACTCGGCCATGTCGACACGACGATGTCGGTTTAAACTCGCGCTGCTCTCCCGGCGCAGTGAGGCCTGGGACAGGCAGGCGTTGCCGAGCGCCGAGGGAGCCGATGTCAACCGACTCGTGTCGGCGAGCCACCTCGGGCTCTCTGACCTGGAGAGGGACGGAGCCGGACATGAAGATCCTCATCAGCGCCGACATGGAGGGCGCCACCGGTGTCACCTGGCCCGCCGACGTGCTGCCCGGGACACCGCAGTGGGAGCGGTGCCGGGCGATGTTCACCTCGGACGTGAACGCCTCCGTGCTCGGGTTCTTCGACGGCGGTGCCGACGAGGTGCTGATCAACGAGGCCCACTGGACCATGCGCAACCTGCTCCTGGAGCGGCTCGACGAGCGGGTGCAGATGCTCACCGGACGCCACAAGTCCCTCTCCATGGTCGAGGGCGTGCAGCACGGCGACGTGGACGGCATCGCGTTCGTCGGTTATCACGCGGGTGCCGGCATGGAAGGGGTCCTGGCGCACACCTTCCTCGCCAACTCCCTCACCGGGGTGTGGGTGAACGACGTACGGGCCAGCGAGGGCCTGCTGAACGCGCATGTCGTCGCCGAGTACGGCGTGCCCATCGTCCTCGTCACCGGCGACGACGTGGCCTGCGAGGACGCGCTCGGGTACGCACCGGAGGCGCTCAAGGTCGCGGTCAAGGACCATGTCTCCCGGTACGCGGCCGTGTGCCGCACCCCGGCCAGGACCGCCGCCGACATCCGCGCCGCCGCCAAGGAGGCCGCATCCCTGGCGGTACGTCATGAGCCAGTGGACAACGGACCGTTCACCGTGGCGCTCGAGTTCGACGCCGAACACCTGGCGATGGCCGTCACCGTGGTACCGGGCGTGGACCGCGTCGGCGAGCGGAAGGTGGCGTACACGAGCGCGACCATGTACGAAGGGATCCGCACCTTCAAGGCCATCACCACGATCGCCTCGAACGCGCTGGAGGAGCAGTATGGCTGACCAGCAGGCACTCGACGAGGTCGTACGGTTCACATCCGACCTCATCCGTATCGACACCACCAACCGAGGCGGTGGCGACTGCCAGGAGCGGCCCGCCGCGGAGTACGCCGCCGAGCAACTGGCCGGGGCGGGCCTGGAGCCCACGCTGCTGGAACGCACCAGCGGGCGCACGAACGTCGTCGCCCGTATCGAGGGCACCGATCCCTCCGCCGACGCGCTGCTCGTCCACGGCCACCTGGACGTGGTGCCCGCCCAGGCCGCGGACTGGAGCGTGCACCCCTTCTCCGGCGAGGTCCGCGACGGTGTCGTCTGGGGCCGGGGCGCGATCGACATGAAGAACATGGACGCGATGATCCTCGCGGTCGTCCGGGACTGGGCGCGCTCCGGCGTCAGACCGCGGCGCGACCTCGTCATCGCGTTCACCGCCGACGAGGAGGCGAGCGCGGAGGACGGCTCCGGCTTCCTCGCCGACCGTCACGCGGACCTCTTCGAGGGGTGCACGGAAGGCATCAGCGAGTCCGGGGCGTTCACCTTCCACGACGGCGCCGGCCGGCAGATCTACCCGATCGCGGCGGGCGAGCGCGGTACTGGCTGGCTCAAGCTCACCGCGCGCGGCCGGGCGGGGCACGGCTCCAAGGTCAACCGCAGCAACGCGGTCACCCGCCTCGCCGAGGCGATCGCCCGCATCGGCGCCCACGAGTGGCCGCTCAGGCTCACCCCGACGGTGCGCGCCGCGCTCACCGAACTCGCCGCCCTGTACGGCCTCGACGACGACCCCCGCTACCTCGACGACATCGAAGGCCTCCTGCACAAGCTCGGCCCGGCCGCCGCGCTCGTCGAGCCCACGGTCCGCAACAGCGCCAACCCGACGATGCTGAACGCCGGGTACAAGGTCAATGTGATTCCGGGGGAGGCGGTCGCATACGTCGACGGACGCTATCTGCCCGGCGGCGAGGACGAGTTCACCAGGACCCTCGACGAACTCACCGGCCCGGACGTGGAATGGGAGTTCCACCACCACGAGGTCGCCCTGCAGGCTCCGGTGGACTCGCCGACGTACGCCGGGATGCGCGCCGCCGTGGAGGAGTTCGCGCCCGAGGGGCACGTGGTGCCGTACTGCATGTCGGGCGGCACGGACGCCAAGCAGTTCTCGCGCCTCGGCATCACGGGATACGGGTTCGCTCCGCTGAAGCTCCCCGAGGGCTTCGACTACCAGGCGCTCTTCCACGGCGTCGACGAACGCGTCCCGATCGAGGCGCTGCACTTCGGTGTCCGCGTCCTCGACCGCTTTCTGCGCACGGCCTGAGAAAGAGGAGTGGGGGAGATGATGCAGACCCTGGAGTACGGAGCGTGGCCTTCGCCGATCGACGCGGCGCTCGCCGCCGCGCACGACGGGCAGCCGGAGTCGGTGGGCTTCGTCGGCGACGAGGCGTGGTGGACCGAGCCGCGCCCCGCCGAGGGCGGGCGCCGCGCCCTGGTACGGCGTAGGTCGGACGGCACGCCGGAGTCGGTGCTGCCCGTGCCGTGGAACGTGCGCAGCCGGGTCATGGAGTACGGCGGCCGGCCCTGGGCCGGGGTGATGCGCCCCGAAGGGCCGCTGGTGGTGTTCGTGAACTTCGCGGACCAGCGGCTGTACGCGTACGAGCCGGAGGCTCCCGGCGCCGGCCCGCGCCCGCTCACCCCGCTCTCGTCGGTGGGTGGCGGACTGCGCTGGGTCGACCCGCAGGTGAACCTCGAGCGCGGCGAAGTGTGGTGCGTGCTCGAGGAGTTCACCGGGGAGGGACCCAGCGACGTACGGCGTGTGGCGGTCTCCGTGCCGCTGGACGGCTCTGCGGCCGAAGACCGGGACGCCGTGCGTGAACTGGCCGAGGCCCGCCACCGGTTCGTCACCGGCCCCCGGCTTTCGCCGGACGGTCGGCGCGCGGCGTGGCTCGCCTGGGACCATCCCCGGATGCCGTGGGACGGAACCGAGTTGATCGTCGCCGAGGTGGCCGCGGACGGGACGTTCCGGGAGCCCGCCGTGGTCGCCGGCGGACCCGAAGAGTCGATCGCTCAGGCCGAATGGGCGCCGGACGGCGGCCTGTTGTACGCCAGTGACCGCACCGGCTGGTGGAACCTGTACCGGGACGGTGTGCCGCTGTTCCCCTGCGAGGAGGAGTTCGGCGGGCCCCTGTGGAAGGTCGGGCAGCGCTGGTTCGCGCCGCTGGACAACGGGCTGATCGCCGTCGTGCACGGCAAGGGCGCGGGCCGGCTCGGGGTGCTGTGTCCGGAGCGCGGCGAGGTCGTCGACACTGCCGGGCCCTGGACCGAGTTCGCCCCCACGCTCGCCGTGCACGGCAGCCGGATCGTCGCGGTCGGCGCCAGTTCGCACAGCGCGTACGAGGTCGTCGAGCTGGACTCCCGCACGGGCCGCGCCCGGGTGATCGGCTCCCCGCACCAGGACCCGGTGGACCCGGCGTACTACCCGAAGCCACAGGTCCGCACCTTCACCGGCCCCGGGGGACGTGAGATCCACGCGCACATCTACCCGCCGCACCACCCCCAGCACAGCGGGCCCGACGGCGAACTGCCCCCGTACGTGGTGTGGGCGCACGGCGGCCCCACGGGTCGCGCCCCGCTCGTCCTCGACCTGGAGATCGCCTACTTCACCTCGCGCGGCATCGGCGTCGCCGAGGTGAACTACGGTGGCTCGACCGGGTACGGACGGGAGTACCGCAACCGGCTGCGTGAACAGTGGGGCGTCGTCGACGTCGAGGACTGCGCGGCCGTCGCGCTCGCCCTCGCCGACGAGGGCACGGCGGACCGCGACCGGCTCGCCGTGCGCGGCGGCAGCGCGGGCGGCTGGACGACGGCGGCGTCCCTGACGACGACCGACGTGTACGCCTGCGGCACGATCATCTACCCCGTCCTCGACCTGGCGAACTGGGGCACGGGCGAGACCCACGACTTCGAGTCGCGTTACCTGGAGAGCCTGGTCGGGCCGTACGCGCAGGTGCCCGGCCGGTACGTCGAACGGTCGCCCCTGGAACACGCCGACCGGATCACCGCGCCCTTCCTGTTGCTGCAGGGACTCGACGACGCCATCTGCCCGCCCGCGCAGTGCGAGCGGTTCCTGGCCCGGCTCGACGGAGGGCGGGTCCCGCACGCCTACATCGCCTTCGAGGGCGAGGGGCACGGATTCCGCCGCGCCGACACGATGGTGCGCGCTCTGGAGGCCGAACTTTCCCTGTACTCACAGGTTTTCGGGCTGAATCCGCCCGGTGTTCCGACCCTGGAGCTCACCAAGTGACAACGCCCGTAGGGCCGTTCTGACCGGCCCGACGCGCTTCGTGGGCAGGGCGTGGTCGGCACGGCTTCCGACGCTGCGAAGAGCCCCGCTCCCTGGGGGAGTGGGGCTACGCGCCAGGGGATTCCCCGAGCGCCACTTGTCGGCCATGCTCCCACCATGGCCGACAAGACCTCAACCGTGTACCAGGCGCGGTACGGCTGGGACCGCAGGACCGCCGGGCTCGTTGCGGTCAGTGCCTTCTTCACCGTGATCCTGTCGCTCCCGGACGTGCCGCTGTTCGCGCGGATCCTGGGACTGCCACTGTTCGGCGGAGGTGGGCTGTTCATGGTGTACATGGCGATGAGCGGCAAGGTCGCGTTCCGGGTGGACGAGACCGGTGTGCTCCTTGGTGGCAACCCCGCCCGGTACAGGGGGACCACCGTCCATGTGCCCTGGCACGACATCACGGGCTTCGTGCTCTGGCGCCAGGTCGTGGGCAACGCCACCGTTCCCCATGTAGGGGTCACCCGGCGCGAGGGTGCTCCGGCGCTGCCCGGGGACGGCCCGAAGGCCCGCGCGATCGCAAGGCGCCTTGTTCCGGTGCCCGAAGACGTCGCGTTCGCCTCCCGGGCCGTGACCGGGTGGCGTTTGGACAAGGACCGGCTGGTCGCCGCCGTCGCCCACTTCGCGCCTGGCATCCCGGTGCGCGAGCATCCCTAGTGTCGCGACACTGGTGCCACGGTCGCTCACCCATCCGGCCCCCGTCGGTCGGGCGGTGGGCGCGGCGGCCGTTCATGCTGGTCGTATGAGACCGAAGACCTCCTGGACGGACGGGGCGAGCGGTGAGGCGCGCCAGGCGCACCAGGGGCGGCAGTGGGTGACACCACGCAGGCTCGCCGGCCTGGCGCTGGCCGCGCTCGTGCTGGCCTTCGTCTTCGAGAACACCCAGCACACCCAGATCCGGCTTCTGGTCGCGCTGGTGACCATGCCGCTGTGGCTGGCGCTGCTGTGCACGGGGGTGATCGGGGCACTGTGCGGAGCGCTGGTGGTGAGTCGGCGCGGTTGACCCTGGGCCCCGTACGGTAGTGGTGTGCCTGAGACCCATGGATATCTCGCCGAGGGCCCCCGCGTGGGCATACGCCCCTTCACCTTCGAGGACGAAGCCGAGTTCACCGCCCGGGTGCGGGAGAGCAAGGACCTGCATCACCCGTGGCTGTTCCCGCCCGCCGACGCCCAGGCCTACACCGCGTACGTGGGCCGTCTCATCGAGGACCCGACGAAGGCCGGGTTCCTGGTGTGCGAGAGGGGCAGCGGGGCCATCGCCGGGTTCATCAACATCAACAACATCGTCAGGGGTGGCTTCCAGTGCGGAGCCCTCGGATATGGTTCCTTCGCGCACGCCGCGGGGCACGGGCTGATGTCGGCGGCGCTCGACCTCGTGGTGCGCTACGCCTTCGGGCCGATGGGGCTGCACCGGCTGGAGATCAACGCGCAGCCCGCGAACACCGCCTCGACCGCTCTTGCCCGCCGCTGCGGCTTCCGACATGAGGGGTTCTCACCGGACATGATCTACATCGACGGAGCCTGGCGAGACCATGAACGCTGGGCCATCACCGCCGAGATGGTCGGGAGGTGAGCCGGATGCGTACCCTCGTCGTCCTGGACGCCCCCTCCAACCTGGGCCTGCGCCCGCCCGCCCCCGGCACCGTGCCCGGCTGCTACAAGCTCGCCGGCGCCCTGCGCGAACAGCGCATCGTGCAGAGACTGCGCGCTCTGGAGGGCGGCGTGGTCGTGCCGCCGCGCTACGACCGTGGTGGCTGGCAGGAGGGCGACGGCGTCTTCAACGCCGCCGCGATCGCCGCGTACACGCGCAAGCTCGCCGACCGCATCGAGCGCCATGTGCGCGCCGGGGAGTTCCCCGTCGTCCTCGGCGGAGACTGCTCGATCCAGCTCGGCGCCTCGCTCGCGCTGCGCCGCATCGGACGGTACGGAATCGCGGCGGTGGACGCGTCCCCGGACTTCCGGCATCCCGGTAACTCCGATCGGATCGGCGCGGCGGGCGGTGAGGAGTTGGCACTGGCGACCGGGCGCGGGCAGGAGGACCTGACGAACCTGGAGGGCCTGGGCCCCTATCTGCGCGACGAGGACGTGCGGCTCTTCGGCATCCGCGACTGTTTCGAGGAGGACCGGGCCGAGCTCGCCGCGCTGAAGATCCCGGTCGTCACCGTCGGTGACCTGCGGACGTGGGGCGCGGACCCCCTCGCCAGAGCCACCGCGCATTCCTTCGAAACTCCGCAACTCCAAGGCTTCTGGGTGCACTTGGATGCCGACGTTCTCGACCCGTCCGTGATGCCCGCCGTCGACAGCCCCGACGCGGACGGGCTGCTCCCCGACGAACTCGTCGCGTTGCTGGGCCCGTTGCTCGCCTCCCCTCAGTGCGTCGGCCTCAACGTCACCATCTACGACCCCGATCTGGACCCGGAAGGCACAGCCGGAGCGCTGCTGACGGACATCGTCGTGTCCGCGTTCGCGTCCTTTGCGGAATCCTGACGACACGGCCCCTGGTCGGCTCGACGAAGGCCGGGTTGCATGGCGATCGTGACGACGATCCGACGTGACGTACTGACGCTGCCCGCCGCGGAACTGGGAACGGACAACCCGCTGCCCCCGCTGCGTCCGCTCGACGAGGTGCACCGCATCGAGGACCGGGACAAGGAGGATCTGCCGGGCGACATGGCCCGGCAGATCGGCTACGCGCCCCTGCACAGCCTGCTGCCCGTGCGCGTCCGGGACGGCTACGGCAGAACGCGGACACCCCGCGACATCGACACCCTCGTGATCGAGAACGACCGGCTGCGCGCCACCGTCCTGCCCGGTCTCGGCGGGCGGATCGCATCGCTGTACCACAAGCCGACCGGCCGTGAACTGCTGTACCGCAACCCGGTGTTCCAGCCCGCCTGCTTCGCGCTCAACGGCGCCTGGTACTCCGGGGGCATCGAGTGGAACATCGGTGCCACGGGGCACACCACCCTTTCCTGCTCGCCCCTGCACGCGGCCCGCGTCACCGCACCCGACGGGGGAGAGATGCTGCGCCTGTGGGAGTGGGAGCGCCTGCGCGACCTGCCCTTCCAGGTAGATCTGTGGCTTCCGGAGGGCTCCGACTTCCTGTACGTCGGCGTCCGCGTCCGCAACCCGCACGAGCGGCCCGCGCCGGTGTACTGGTGGTCCAACATCGCGGTCTCCCAGGAGTGCCGGGTCCTGGCGCCCGCGCAGGAGGCGTACCACTTCGGGTACGAGCGCCGCCTGCGCCGGGTACCGGTGCCGTCGTACGACGCCGTGGACCGTACCTACCCCCTGAACAGCGTCTACCCGGCCGACTACTTCTACGAGGTGCCCGACGGACGCCGCCGCTGGATCGCCGCGCTCGACGAGGACGGCCACGGGCTGGTGCAGACGTCGACCGATGTGCTGCGCGGACGGAAGCTGTTCGTGTGGGGTACGGGAGCCGGCGGGCGCCGCTGGCAGGAGTGGCTCACCGAACCGGGCACCGGCGGCTACTGCGAGATCCAGGCCGGACTCGCCCGTACCCAACTGGAACACGTGCGGCTGGACGCCGGGAGCGAGGTGTCGTGGCTGGAGGCGTACGGTCCGCTGAGCACCGAGCGGGAGGGGGAGTGGGCGACCGTCGTGCGCGGGGCCGAGGCGCGGCTCGACACCACCCTGCCGCGCGCCGACGTCGATGCCGCCTACGCGGCGTGGAAGCCCTGCGCCGACGCCGAACCCGGTGAGACGCTCGCCGTGGGCTCCGGCTGGGGCGCGCTCGAAGTGCTGCGCACCGGAGTCAAGTTGCCAGGCACACCGTTCGAGGAATCGACGCTCGGCGACGAGCAGACGCCATGGCTTCAACTGCTGCGAGCCGGGTCGTTCCCCGAGCCGCGGTGGGTCGGCCCGCCCGGCGAGACACTCGTGGCGCCACACTGGCGGGACCTGTTGGAGAGCGCTCCCGCAGAACCGTTGACGGAGTATCACCTTGGTGTGGCCCAATGGCACGCGGGCGACCGTGCGCAGGCGGTGCGCAGTTGGGAACGGGCACTGCAACTCACCTCGTGTCGCTGGCCGTTGCTGCGCTGTCTCGCGGTGGCCGACCAGCAAGCCGCCCATCCCGAGCGTGCCGCCGACCGGTATGCCGAGGCCTTCGACGACCTCTGCCGGGAGAGGCGCGACGGCGGGGAGAGCTGGAGGGCCGCCACGGCGGCACTCGGCGGCGAGGCGATCGAGGCGCTGCTCGCGACAGGTCGCTTCGTGGACGCGCGCGCCGTGTGGCACCGCCTCCACCCCGCGACGCGCCGGCGCGGCCGGTTCCGGCTGATCGAGGCCCGGCTGCTGCTCGCGGAGGGGGAGCGGGAGGCGGCACGGGCCGTCTTCGACGCGGGGTTCGAGGTGGCGGACCTGAGGGAGGGCGCGGAGTCGATCGGCGAGCTGTGGGCCCGGATCGCCGACGAGCCGCTGCCGGCACGCTATGACTTCCGGATGCGGCCCGGGGGCGACGACCGGCCGCTGTGACCATGGACGCCCTCGGCGGCGGGTGCGGCTCGTCGGCGGCGGTCGGTACGGCCGACCGCCGCCGATGAGCCGCTACGCGGCCGGTCCGCGGTCCACGTACTCGTACACCGAACCGTCCGGGTGCAGCGCGATCAGGTTGCGGCCGGCCGGCGTCCCCACCGGGCCCGCCAGGACGCGAGCCCCCGAGTCGGTGAGGACGCGCTGCGCCTCGTCGACGTCCTTCACCGCGATCGTCGCCGTGACCTTGCGCAGGATCTCGATCTCGGCCTCGGGACCGCTCATCAGCAGGAAGCAGCCGACCGCGGCGACCGAAACGCCGCCGCGTTCGAAGCGCTCGGCCCGGCTGCCCGCCAGTCTCTCGTAGAACGCGACCGAAGCCTCCAGGTCGTCGACGCAGATCCGTAGCGTGGCTCCCAGAATTTCCATACCGATGAGCCTAGTTGGGGCCCGCCCGGCAGGTGATCGTTTCGGTCGGATCCCATGGACGGCCCGGACCGGCCGGGGCGCGTCACGCGCGGCCGTGTGCGTGGTGTTACGCCCGTCGGGGCCCGGGTACCCGGCGTGCGTGAACCGTATGGATCACCTGGAACATCTGGCCGACAGCGGTGCGGGCCGGGCCGCCGCCCTCGCCTTCGCCGCCCGTGGCGGCCCGGTCGCCCGGCCGGCCCGGGGCCCCGAGGGCCTTGCGCGGGCCGCGGACGAGGTGCGGCTCGCCCGGGGCGAGGCACTCGTCGGCCCGACGACGGTCGACCGGCGCCCCCTCATGGCCATGACGGTACGGAGGAAAACGCATGAACACCCGTCACCTCAGTGACCTGGCCCAGCAGTTGCGCGTGGACAGCGTCCGTGCCGCCGCCGCGGCCGGCTCCGGGCACCCCACTTCCTCGATGTCCGCCGCGGACCTGATGGCCGTCCTGCTGGCCCACCACCTCCGCTACGACTTCGAACGCCCCGCCCACCCCGCGAACGACCGGTTCGTCCTGTCCAAGGGACACGCCTCGCCCCTTCTGTACGCCGCCTACAAGGCGGCCGGGGCGATCAACGAGACCGAGCTGCTCACCTTCCGCAAGCTCGGCAGCCGTCTCGAAGGACACCCCACGCCGCGCAGGCTGCCCTGGGTGGAGACGGCCACCGGATCGCTCGGCCAGGGGCTGCCCGTCGCTGTCGGTGTCGCCCTGGCCGGGCAACGGCTCGACCGCACCGGATACCGCGTCTGGGTGCTGTGCGGCGACAGTGAAATGGCCGAGGGATCCGTGTGGGAGGCCGCCGAGCATGCCGGGCACGAGCACCTCGACAACCTGATCGCGATCGTCGACGTCAACCGGCTCGGCCAGCGCGGCCCCACCCGTCACGGCCACGACCTGGCCGCGTACGCACGCCGCTTCCGGGCCTTCGACTGGCACGCCGTCGAGGTCGACGGACATGACATCGAGGCCATCGACCGCGCCTACAGCGAGGCGGAGTCCACCACCGGACAGCCCACCGTGATCCTCGCCCGCACCCTCAAGGGCAAGGGCGTCGACGCGGTCCAGGACCGCGAGGGCCTGCACGGCAAGCCGTTGCCGGATCCGACGGAGGCGATCGCTGAACTCGGCGGCGTACGCGACCTGCGGGTGGACGTCCAGCCGCCGCCCGCAGCCCGCACGCTGCACACGGTGCAGGGCGGCCATCTGGAACTGCCGCGCTACGAAATCGGTGACGAGGTCGCCACCCGCGACGCCTACGGGCAGGCGCTCGCAGCACTCGGCGCCGCTCGCGGTGACATCGTCGCCCTCGACGGCGAGGTCGGCGACTCCACGCGCTCCGAGTACTTCGCCAAGGAATACCCCGACCGCTACTTCGAGTGCTACATCGCCGAACAGCTGATGGTCGCGGCCGCCGTCGGCATGGCGACACGTGGCTGGGTGCCGTACGCCTCGACGTTCGCCGCGTTCCTCACCCGCGCCCACGATTTCGTTCGCATGGCCTCGATCAGCGGCTCCGGCATCAACCTCGTCGGCTCGCACGCCGGATGCGCCATCGGTCAGGACGGGCCGTCCCAGATGGGTCTCGAAGACCTCGCGATGTTCCGCTCGGTGTACGACTCGACCGTGCTGTACCCGTGCGACGCCAATCAGACCGCCAAGCTCGTCGCCGCGATGGCCGGTCAGGAGGGCATCCGTTACCTGCGCACGTCGCGCGGGAAGACGCCGGTCATCTACGGGCCCACCGAGGAGTTCCCGGTCGGCGGCAGCAAGGTGCTGCGCGCCTCCTTCGAGGACCGGCTGACGGTCGTCGCCGCCGGGGTCACCGTCCACGAGGCACTGGCCGCGGCCGACGCCCTCGCCGAGGAAGGCCTGCACCTGCGGGTCATCGACCTGTACTCGATAAAGCCCGTCGATCGCGCCACCCTGCACGAGGCCGCCAACCGCACCGGCTGCCTCCTCACAGTGGAGGACCACCACGAGGAGGGCGGCCTGGGCGACGCGGTCCTCGACGCCTTCCTCGACGGGCGCCCCGTACCGCGCCTGGTGCGCCTCGCCGTCCGGACGATGCCGGGTTCCGCGACCCCCGCTCAGCAACTGCACGCCGCGGGCATCGACGCGGAGTCGATCGTCGCGGCTGCACGGCTGCTCATGGAGCACGCCGTCGTGGTGTGACCGCCGGTCACACCACGACGGCGGTCGGGATCACTGAGGGGCTGGGGACGGGCACATCACTCGTCCGGTTCGGTCACCAGCGATACCATCGGCGCCGCCCACCGACCGTTGGATTGTGGCGGAACAGGAATCCCAGCAGCCAGATCACGAACACCGCCAGGGCAATCCACCACAACACTTTCACCGCGAACCCGACACCGAAGAGGATCAGCGCCAGCAGCAGGACAACCAGGAGTGGAACCATGATGCGCACCTCCTGATGGCCGGGTATCCCGAAAATGACGAGTCAGACATCCTTTTGGCAGAGAATTTCTCCGTGCAGGACGGAGAACCAGCCGTCCTCCCGCCGTCCCCACTCCCGCCAGGCCTCCGCCACAGCCCGCAGCTGACCGGCGTCCGCGTGACCGCCTGCGGTGGCCCGGTCCGCGTACGCGGAGGCGAGCGTGCGGTCCGCCCACAGCCCGCTCCACCAGGCCCGCTCCTCGGTGGTGGCGAAGGTCCAGGCGCTGGAGGTGGCCGTGACGTTCCGGATGCCGGCCCGCCGGGCCCAGGACGTCAGGCGCCGGCCGGCGTCTGGCTCGCCGCCGTTGGCGCGGGCGACCCGCTCGTACAGGTCCAGCCACTCGTCCATGCCCTCGGAGGCCGGGTACCAGGCCATCGCGGCGTAGTCCGCGTCACGGACGGCGATGAAGCCGCCCGGCCTGGTGATCCGGTGCATTTCGCGCAGTGCCTGCACCGGGTCGCCCACGTGCTGGAGCACCTGGTGGGCGTGGACCACACAGAACGAGTCGTCCGGGTACGGAAGCGCGTGCACGTCGGCGACCGCGAAGTCGATGTTCGCGATGCCACGGGCGACGGCCGTGGCGCGGGCCTGTTCCAGGACCGCCGGTGCGAAGTCGACGCCCGTCACCCGGCCGTCCGGGACGAGGGCGGCCAGATCCGCGGTGATGGTGCCGGGGCCGCAGCCGATGTCCAGGATCCTCATCCGCGGCTCCAGCGAGCCGAGGAGGTAGGCCGCCGAATTGGCGGCCGTCCGCCAGGCGTGCGAGCGCAGCACCGACTCATGGTGGCCGTGCGTGTAGACGGCGGTCTCCTTCGCCATGGCCTGCCTCTTCCCGTCGTACGGCACCCGGGGCCACTGCCCCGGGGAGATAGGCATGACGGTACGCGTTCATGTCGAATGGCGAGACCCCCGTTTTGACATGTGAACTCGTCGCGATGCGTCGCGGGATCGATAACCGTTTGCCGGGACGCCACTCGGCCACCCACAATGCGCCCCATGGGACACCTCGAAGCCGCGCACCTTGAGTACTACCTCCCGGACGGGAGGGCATTGTTGGGGGACGTGTCCTTCCGGGTCGGTGAAGGTGCCGTCGTCGCGCTCGTCGGTCCGAACGGAGCCGGGAAGACGACCCTGTTGCGCATCATCTCCGGTGAGCTGAAGCCGCACGGCGGAACCGTCACCACCAGCGGTGGACTCGGCGTCATGCGGCAGTTCGTGGGGTCGGTACGGGACGAGACGACCGTACGGGACCTCCTCGTCTCCGTCGCACCGCCGCGCATCCGCGAGGCCGCCCGCGCCGTCGACGCCGCCGAGCTCGCCGTCATGACCGTCGACGACGAGGCCGCCCAACTGCGGTACGCGCAGGCCCTCGCCGACTGGGCCGAGGCCCGAGGCTACGAGGCCGAGACCCTGTGGGACATCTGCACCACGGCCGCGTTGGGCGTCCCTTACGAGCGAGCCCAGTGGCGCCAGGTCCGCACCCTCTCCGGTGGAGAGCAGAAGCGGCTGGTCCTCGAGGCACTGCTGCGCGGCCCGGACGAGGTCCTGCTCCTCGACGAGCCCGACAACTATCTCGACGTACCCGGGAAACGATGGCTGGAGGAGCGGCTCGCGGAGACCCGCAAGACCGTGCTCTTCGTCTCCCACGACCGTGAGCTGCTCGCCCGCGCCGCCGAGAGGATCGTCAGTGTCGAGCCGGGACCGGCCGGCGCCGACGCCTGGGTGCACGGCGGGAGCTTCGCCACGTATCACGAGGCCCGCCGCGAGCGGTTCGCGCGGTTCGAGGAGTTGCGCCGCCGCTGGGACGAGAAGCACGCCCAGCTGAAGAAGCTGGTATTGACACTCCGTCAGGCAGCCGAGAACAGCGCCGACATGGCCTCGCGCTACCGTGCCGCGCAGACCCGGCTGCGGAAGTTCGAGGAGGCCGGCCCGCCGCCCGAGCCGCCGCGCGAGCAGGACATCACCATGCGGCTCAAGGGCGGTCGCACCGGCGTTCGGGCGATCACCTGCGAAGGACTCGAACTCACCGGCCTGATGCGCCCCTTCGACCTGGAGGTGTTCTACGGCGAACGCGTCGCCGTCCTCGGCTCCAACGGTTCCGGCAAGTCGCACTTCCTGCGCCTCCTGGCCGGCGGCGACGTCGCCCACACGGGGGCATGGAAGCTTGGCGCACGGGTCGTTCCCGGCCACTTCGCCCAGACCCACGCCCACCCCGAACTGGAGGGCCGCACACTCCTGGACATCCTGTGGAAGGAGCACTCCCAGGACCGTGGCGCCGCCATGTCCCGGCTACGGCGCTACGAGCTGACCGGCCAGGCCGAGCAGTCCTTCGAACGACTCTCCGGCGGCCAGCAGGCCCGCTTCCAGATCCTGCTCCTGGAACTGGAGGGTGCGACCGCGCTGCTGCTCGACGAGCCGACCGACAACCTCGACCTGGAGTCCGCCGAGGCCCTCCAGGAGGGACTCGACGCGTTCGCCGGGACGGTCCTGGCCGTCACCCACGACCGCTGGTTCGCCCGCTCCTTCGACCGTTACCTCGTCTTCGGGGCCGACGGCCGGGTGCGGGAGACGACCGAGCCGGTGTGGGACGAGCGGAGGGTGGAGCGGGCACGGTAGTGGCCCGGCGAAGCGTGGCGGGTCCATGAGGACCCAGGGCGCTCGGGAGCGCTCGTGGGGCTGCCGGGATGTTCGTACAGTGGAGGGAGAAGGGCGAGATCCCGAGATCCAGGGCTCCCGCCCCGACACCGCTCGGGACAGTGCCCGCCGGGCGGCTACGTGGACCGCAGCGAGCGACACGACGAGCGACGAGCGGGGTGCACCATGAGCGGAGTAGACCCGGGCCGGCTGAGCGACCAGCAGCTCATGAAGGAGCTGGAGACGATCCACCGCACGCGTCACGACACCCTGCTCCATGGTTCGAATGACGCGCTGCGCGCACACAACGACCGCATGGCGCTTCTGGAGGGCGAGTATCTGCGGCGCCATCCGCGTCGCCTGATCGTGGCGAGCCGGACCCGTGACGGGGCCCGGGAGCGGCGACCGGCCGAGGCCTGACCCCGGCCGGTCACCACCGGCTGCTGGCCGACGGCTACCCGCCCTGGCCGGGGAACTCCGTCAGGATCGCCTCGCTGAACGCCTTCAGATCGTCCGGCTTGCGGCTGGTGATCAGCTTGTTGGGTCCCTGGTCGAGCCGCACCTGCTCGTCCATCCAGGTACCGCCCGCGTTGCGGATGTCCGTGCGCAGGCTCGGCCACGACGTCAGGGTCCGGCCCCGCACCACATCGGCCTCGACCAGGACCCACGGCCCGTGGCAGATCGCGGCGACCGGACGGCCCTGCTGGAAGAAGGAGCGGACGAACGACACGGCCCGCTCGTCCATCCGCAGGAAGTCCGGATTGGCCACTCCGCCCGGCAGGACGAGTCCGTCGAAGGACTCGGCCTGCACCTGGCCGACGACCGCGTCCACCGGGAAGGTGTCCGCCTTGTCGAGATGGTGGAAGGCCTGCACGTGCCCCGGCTTCGTCGACACCAGGACCGGTTCGTGGCCGGCGTCCACCAGCGCGTCCCAGGGTTCGGTGAGTTCGACCTGCTCGACGCCCTCGGAGGCCATCAGGAACGCGATACGCATGCTGCTCACTGTCCTCTGTCCTTTCCGCGTCTGTGAGTGCCGTCGGCCTCGCCCTCCGTCGGTGCTGACCGCGTCAGCGGGCGAGGCCCGCACTGGCCCCGGCCCGGGCGCCTACGCGTGGCGCGCGGTCCTTTCCGCCTGTACGACGGCCTCGGCGAGCTCATGGGCGCTGGCGTAGCGCACCGAACGCGGCAACCGCTTCAGCGGCTCGACGAGTGCGTCCGGGGCGTGCCTGTCGCGCAGCGTGTCGATCAGATCGTCCCGGTGCGCCGGGAACGCCGTACGGCCCAGGATCCGGGCCATCTCGTAGCGCATGTCGGCCACGGAGTGCGCGCCACCCGAGGTCGCCGGACCGGCCCAGACCGCCGGGTCGTCGTCGGCGGCCGGCTCGGGGTCGTACCACTCATCGGTCCGCGTCGGATGACCGGAGCGCAGCAGCTCCTGTAGCTCGTGCTTCATCTCGTCGTCACGGTGGACGCTCAGCCGGTCACTGCCTCGCTGCATGACATGCTCCAGATCGTCGGGGTGCCCGAGTACCCGGGAGACGGCGTTCGAATCGGAGGTCCCCCAGGTTGTCGTTGCCGCCTCCCGTGGGGAGAGGGGCGTACGGGTCGTGTACGGGCCGCGCCTTTCCCCGTGCCGTGCGGCAAAACCTCGCCGCCGGTCGGTGTCCCTCATGGGGTGCGCATCGCCGACGCCAAGTGACGGGATATCAGTCCGTCGCCGGGTGGCGCGGTCGCTGTCGTCACCCGCCCGGCGGCGCGGTTAGCGCGAATGGTGTCCGGCCGCGCGCGGGGCGCGGCGAGGCGGGCTGTCATGGGCTTTCGGGGGCACGACGGTCGTGCCCCGGAGGAACCGGCCGAAGGAGCCCCTTCATGCACCGCAGTGCCCGCGTCCTGTCCGCCTCCGCCCTGGCCGGGGCCGCCCTGAGCGCCGTCGCCCCGCCCGCCTTCGCCGAACAGTCCGCCGACATCACCCCGCGTGCGGTCGCACCCGGCGGCACCGTCACCGTCTCCGTGTCCTGCGACGCGATCAGCGGCACCCAGCCCGACTCCATCGAGGCCACCTCCCAGGGCTTCGAGGGAGGGATGGTCCGGTTGAAGCGGGTCAACGTGGGCGGCGGCCAGGGCGGAGGCGGCACAGCGGGGGGCGAGGGGACGGGCCGCGTCATGTACAGCGGCACGGCCCGTGTTCCTGCCGCCGGGAACGGCCGCCCGTCCGACATGGCCGCCCGCGACCTGGAACTGGGCGTCGAGGGCCGGTGTCCGACGGATCCGGGCGAGCAGGAGCGACGGTGGACCGAGTCGTTGGCCGTGAACCGGGACGGCAGCGGGAGCCAACGGGACGGCACCGGGAGCCAAGGAGAGGGACAGGTACAGCGGCAAGGGGGAAGCCCGGTGGGGCCGCAAGGAGAGAACCCGGGGAAGCCGCAGGGCGAGGGGCAGGAGTGGCAGCAGGACGAGGGCCAGGGGGAGCGTCCGGGGTGGGGGCAGGGGAGGCAGCAGGGTGACGGCCAGGTTTGGCCGCAT
>NZ_JBSFLQ010000007.1:34965-260418 GCF_053599115.1 Streptomyces sp. NPDC001020
CGGGGGCAGGGGAGGCAGCAGGGTGACGGCCAGGTTTGGCCGCAGGGGCAGGGGAGGCAGCAGGGTGACGGCCAGGTTTGGCAGCAGGGGCAGGGGAGGCAGCAGGGTGACGGCCAGGTTTGGCAGCAGGGGCAGGGGAAGCAGCAGGGTGACGGCCGGGGTTGGCAGCAGGGGCAGGGCTCGTGGGATCGCCTGGGTCATGGACAGGAGAGGCCGCAGGGCGAAGGTCAGGGCTGGCAGCAGGGGCAGCAGGGCTCGTGGGGGGACCACCAGGGTCAGGGAAAAGAGGGGACGCAGGGCGCGGGCTCGTGGGGTCACCCCGGCCAGGGACAGGGGAAGCAGCAGGGCGACGGCCAGGGCAGGCAGCAGGGCGACGAGGGTTCGCGGGACCGTCCGGGTCAGGGACAGGGGAAGCAACACGGTGACGGTCAGGACAGACAGCAGGGGAAGCAGCACGGTGAGGACCAGGGGCAGAAGCAGCACGGTGAGGGCCAGGGTCGGCACCAGGGCGAGCGGGAGAACGGGGGGCGGCCACCCGTCGCGTCCCAGCACGGGGTGCATGCGGGTGTGGGGGGTGCCTTCAACGAGTCCGTGCCCATGCTCGCTGCGGGCGGCCTACTGATCGCGGGTGCGCTCGGCGGCGCGATCCACCGGGTGTGGCGGCGGCGCGGGCCGTCCGGCGCCTGCTGATCCCGTGACACGCCAGCGCCCCGGGAACCGGCCACGGCACCACTGACTGTGCGGAGGCACGCATGCGGCGGACGGATCCGGAAGGGCATGGCCCCGTCCGATACGGCCCGCGCCTGCCCGACCACGGGCTGCCGGTCCTGCCCGGCCTCGTTGCCGCGCTCACCGATGCCGCGCGGCACGACGGCGCCGATCCCTCCGGAGGCCTGCCGGCCCTCCTCGACGCCGCCTGCGGCTACTTCGGCCGGCGCGGACTGCCCACCGGACCCGACGCGATGGCCGTGGCCCCCGGCGCCCCCGCCCTACTGGTCGCGGTCACCGCAGCGCTCGGCGGCGACGTGCTCGTGCCGCGGCCGTGCGCCGCGTGGTGGGCACCCCAGGTCCGGGCGCTCGGCAGGGCCGTGTTCCCCGTGGCCACGCCCGCCGAGTGCGGTGGCGTACCGGATCCCTACGCCCTGCTGGAGACCGTCCACCGGGTCCGCGCGGAAGGCGGCGATCCGCGCCTCCTGGTGCTGTCGGTCGCCGACGACCCGACCGCCACCGTGGCACCGCCCGAGGTGGTGCACCAGAGCGTGGAGGCCGCCGCCGCCGAGGGGCTCCACCTGGTCAGCGACGAGACCTGGCGCGACACCCTGCACCGGCCGCACGAAACCGTGCTGCTCAGTCCCGCCGAGATGCTCCCGGACCGCGTCACCGTGGTCACCGACCTGGCCGGTCCCTTCCTCCCGCCGGGCTGGCCCGCGGCCGTCGCCCGCTTTCCGGCCACCGCCGACGGCGCCGGACTGCGCGCCCGCGTCCTCGACGTACTCACCGCACTCGGGGCCCGCATCGCCGACCCGGTCGCGGCCGCGGCGACGTATGTCCTCGGCGAGCCCCCCGACGTCGCCCGGCGCCTGGCCGCCGACATCGCACTGCACGCGCGCGTGGCCGCCGCCGTGCACCGCGTCGTCGTCACCGCGGGCGCCCTCGCCCGGCCCCCGCAGGCAGGACGTCACCTCTACGCCGACCTCGGCCCACTGCGCCCCGCGCTGGAGGGGCACGGCGTCGGCGACGCACAGGAACTGGAGGACTTCCTCTCCGCCCGGCTCGGTATGCCCGCGCCCGGCGGCCACCGCTTCGGGGACGAACTGGCGGCGCTTCGCGTCCGCCTCACCACCGCACCCCTCCTCGGCACGACCCCTGAGGAGCGGGCCCAGTGCCTCGTCACGCCCACGCCGCTGGAACTGCCGCACGTGCACGGCGCGTTGATCCTCCTGGAATCGGTCTTCGACGACCTCCGCGACGAAGCTCAGCGATGGGAGCCTCTTCGATGACGCAGCCGTCCGAGTCCACCACGAGCACCCTTTCCGCACCCCCGGACGCCGGTGAGCCGACGCCCACGTCCCTGCCGATCCCGGACCGCGCGTCACTCACCTCGCTTCCGCCGCTCGCCGAGCCCCGTCCGCTCGGCGAACTGCGTCTGTGGCCGCGCTCCTTCATGGACCGGCTGACCGCACCGCTGCCCGGCCTGAAGGCCTTCGCCCGCTTCGCCCGCGAGGGCGTGGTGCGGCCCGGACCCGAAGGGCTCCAGGGCGTCCGGCTGCTGCCCTACGAGCCAGGCCCGCTGCCGCGCGTCGACGCACGCACGATCGCCGTCTCCTGGGCGGGGCACGCCAGTTGGGTGGTGCGGATCGGCGGGCTGACCGTCCTCACCGACCCTGTCTGGTCCCGTCGCATCCTCGGCACGCCGGCCCGGGTCACCCCCGTAGGCATCACCTGGAGCGCCCTGCCGCCCATCGACGCGGTCGTCATCAGCCACAACCACTACGACCACCTCGACGCCCCGACCGTGCGCCGACTCCCGTGCGACACACCGGTGTTCGCGCCGGCGGGACTCGCACGCTGGTTCAGGCGTCGGCGGTTCACCCGCGTCACCGAACTGGACTGGTGGGAGGGTGCAGAACTGGGCGGCGTCCGCTTCGACTTCGTTCCCGCCCACCACTGGTCCAAGCGCACCCTGACCGACACCTGCACGTCGCTGTGGGGCGGGTGGGTGCTGACGGCGTCCGACGGGCAGCGCGTGTACTTCGCCGGCGACACCGGATACGGCCACTGGTTCGAGCGGATCGGTCGCCGCTACCCGGGCATCGACCTGGCGCTCATGCCGATCGGCGCGTACGACCCGCGCTGGTGGCTCAGCGATGTCCACTGCGATCCGGAGGAAGCGGTTCGGGCGACGGCCGACCTCGGCGCGCGACGGATGGCACCCATGCACTGGGGCACGTTCGTGCTGTCGGCGGAGCCGGTCCTGGAGCCGCTGACACGGGTGCGGGCGGCCTGGGAAAGGGCGGGGCTGGCCCGCGAGGACCTGTGGGACCTTCCGGTGGGGGCGTCGCGGGTGCTCGACTGAGCCCGCCTGGTGCTCACGAAGCGGCGGCCCGGCGTATCCGTCTCCACATACCGGGCACCGAGCCGACCGCGAGCGTCAGTACGACCGCCACCACCACGCCCTCCCACGGCTTGGGGAACAGCGAGCCGCCGAGAATGCCGATCAGCTGGTATGCCGCGGCCCAGGCGAGGCAGGCAGGCGCGTCGCCGCGGGCGAAGTCCCGCAACGGCATACGGGCCATCAGACAGGCGAGCATCACCGGTATGCGGCCCGCAGGGACGAGCCGGGAGAGGGTGAGCACCACGATCCCGTGGTCACCGAGTTTCTGCTGCGCCTGGGCCAGCCGGTCCTCAGGTGCGCGGCGGCGGATCGTCTCCAGCCAGCGGGAGCCGTTCTTCGACCGCATACCGCGCCGACCCAGCCAGTACAACGCGACGTCCCCGAGGAAGGACGCCAGCCCCGCGGCCACGAAGACCAGCGCGAGCGAGAAAGGGGCGGTCTGGTGGAAGGCGACCACGGCCGCGGAGCTGACCAGTGCCCCCGTCGGTACGACCGGCACCAGCGCGCCGATCAGCACCAGCAGGAACAGCGACGGATAGCCGACCGCCTGCTGGGCGGAATCCGTGGACACCGCGGTACTCGCGGCGGCGAGGGATATCACGAGGCGACCTCCGGACGGACGCTCTCGCCGTGGGACAGGAGGTGAACCGCCGCCGTCGGCGCGTGTTGTGCGGCAAGGCGCATGAACTCGTCGCCCGGCGCGTGGAATTCATGGGGGCGCACGGCGTCCATCCCGATCGGCCAGTACGTGCCGTAGTGCACCGGCACCGCACTGCGGGGCATCAGCCGCGCCAGCGCCTGTGCCGCGCGCCCCGGATCCAGATGCCCCTCCCCGAGGTACGGTCCCCAGCCGCCGACCGGCAGCAACGCCACGTCGACCGGCCCGACCTCCTCTGCCATGGACGGGAACAGACCGGTGTCCCCGGCGAAGTACGTCCGTGCGTCGCCCTCGACGACATATCCGAGGGCGGGGGAGCGGTGCCGTCCGAGCGGCAGCCGACGCCCGTCGTGGCGCGCCGGTACGACCCGTACGACCAGGTCACCGACCTGGACCCGGTCGCCGGGCGCCACCTCCGTGATCCGCAGCCGGTCGAGTCGGCGCAGCCCCGGCACCTGGGCGGGAGCGCCGCGCGGCACCAGCAGCCGGGTGCCCCGGGCCAGGCGCGCCAGCGACGGCAGGTGCAGATGGTCGGCGTGCAGATGCGAGACCAGCACCACATCCGCGATCGCGGCCTCGGCCGGCGGCGGGGCACCGCGGCGGCGGCGTAGGTGCGCGAGGCGGCGCGCGAACAGGGGGTCGGTCAGGACACGCACACCGGAGTCCTCGACCGTGCAGGTGGCATGACCCCACCAAGTGATCTCCACCGGCACTCCTTCGCCTCCTTCACGCCCTGCTTCACGCCCCTGACCGAAGCCTACGGGCAGGAGTAGGGTCGGCGGCGAAACCCTGAGGTGAGGGGGACACCATGGGAGAGACCAACGGCGCCCGCGGCCGGAGCGACGCCATCGGGCGGCCCGCCCCGGTGAAGGTCGCGGCGATCGCCGGCCTGACGCCCCTGGAGGAGCTGGACGCGGACCCCTTCCTCGTCGACTCCCGCAGCCAGCATGCGATGTGCGCAAGCTGGGCGGCGGAGCGCGGTTACGTGGTGACGCGGGAACTTCTCGTACGGGGCCTGCGCCCCGACCACCGCGCGCTGTGGGCGGACGTGGAGGCGGGCCAGGTCGACCTGTTCGTCGCCCCCAGCCGCCGCGTCCTGGAACGGGCCCTGTCCTCCGTGGACGAGTTCACCGCGGAGTGCGCGCGGCGGGGCGTCCGCGTCGAGACGGTCGGCCGCCCGGAACCCTCGTACGACGCCCAGATGAAGGCCTGTGTCCACCGCCGTCTGTCGATGCCGACGGCCGGCTACGACGGCCGGTGACCGGCTTCCGTCCCGGCCCAGGGGCAGTGATCGCGCTTCGGAAGGGGCGGGCCGCTGTGACATGGTGGGGGACTGCTCCGCAGGGACCGACCGTGCGGGCCGGGACATGAGGTGTGGTGTGGGTCACGGACGTTGGCGAAGGGTGCTCAGCGGAGCGTGGCGAAGCATCGCCGTGTGGGCCGCGTCCACCGCCACCATGCTCGTCCTCGCCGCTTTCCTCCCCGACTTCCGGCTGGAGTCCGCGGGAGGCGAGAGCATCACCCGCGTCGCCCTCACCGCCGCGGCCGGAGCCGGTGTCTTCGGTCTGCTGTCCTCCCTGGTGTGGCCGCTCCTGGTCCGGCTGCTGCTGCTCGTGCCCGCCCTCGTCCTCGGGCTGCTCGTCTTCTGCCTCAACGGTTCCCTGCTGCTGGTCGCGCTGCGCCTCAACCCCTCCGGGCGCGGTGAGGCGGCCCCCGAGACGGCGGTGGTGGTCGCCGCCGCGATGTCCGCCGTCGCCTCGGCCACCGGCGCCGCCCTGGCCGTACGGGACGACGACGCCTACCGCAGGAGGCTCTACCGACTCGCCGACCGGCGGCGCGGACGGCAGGAGGGGCGGGCCGGGCACGCCACCCCGGGCGCCGTCTTCATCCAACTCGACGGCGTCGGGCACGAGGTGCTCCGGGCGGCCGTCGACAAGGGGCTCATGCCGACCGTCGCCTCCTGGCTCGACACCCGCGACGGCCGCGGCCCCACCCACCGCCTCACCCCCTGGCGCACCGACTGGTCCAGCCAGACCGGCGCCAGCCAACTGGGCATACTGCACGGCTCCAACCACGACGTCCCGGCCTTCCGGTGGTACGAGAAGGACCAGCGCGAGGTCATGGTCTGCAACCGGCCGACGAGCGCCGTGGAACTCCAGCGCCGGGCCGTCGAACGCACCGGCGACAGCGGGCTCCTCACCGTGGACGGCGCCAGCCGCGGCAACCTGTTCAGCGGCGGCGCCGACCAGCTCGCCCTGGTGCTGTCCGTGTCCGCCAGGCGGGGCAAGGAGAACCGGTCGCGCGCCGGGTACTTCGCGTACTTCAGCGACCCGGCCAACGCGGTCCGCACCGCCATGTCGTTCGTAGCCGAGGTGGGCCGCGAGATAGGCCAGTCCACCCGCGCGCGCTGCGCGAAGCAGCGGCCCCGGGTCAGTCGCGGCGGTCTCTACCCCGTCGTCCGTGCCTTCGCCACCGTCGTCGAACGCGACGTCGTCGTCGCCGCGGTGCTCGGGGACATGCTCGCCGGCCGCAATGCGGTCTACGCGGACCTGGTGGCGTACGACGAGGTGGCGCACCACTCCGGCCCGCACAGTCGCGACGCCGAGAAGGTCCTGCAGAAGCTGGACCGCTCGCTCGCGCTGCTCGCACAGGTCGCCGAGCACGCCCCGCGCCCGTACCGGATCGTCGTCCTGTCCGACCACGGCCAGAGCCCCGGCGAGACCTTCCAGACGCGTTACGGACTCAGCCTCGGCAACCTGGTGCGGGCCGGCTGCGGTCTGCCCGTGCCCCGCAAGGTGGAGCGCACGCACAGCGGGGCCGAGGCCCGGGCGGCGGTGCGGGCCGCGCTGCGCCGCCGGCCGGTCGAGGAGTGCGGAGAGCCGCACGAGCCGGGGCGCCGCCGTTCCGAGCCCATCGTGCTGGCCTCCGGCAACCTGGGTCTTGTCTCCTTCCCGGACGTGCCGCACCGGATGAGCAAGGAGGAGATCGACTGCCGCCATCCTGCGCTGTTGTCCACGCTCGCCAACCACCCCGGTATCGGCTTCCTCCTCGTGCGGAGCGAGGAGCATGGCGGGTTGGTGCTGGGGGCGAACGGCGCACAGGTCCCGGTCGACCGGCTCGTGGACGGGACCGGCCCGCTCGCCGACTTCGGCCCCGGCGCCGCCGATGCCGTGCGCCGCACGCACTCCTTCCCGCACACCGCCGACATCATGGTCAACTCCTGGTACGACCCGGCTGAGGGCGAAGTCCTGGCGTTCGAGGAGCAGATCGGCTCGCACGGCGGACTCGGCGGCGCCCAGGGGCGCCCCTTCCTGCTGTCGCCGGTGACGTTGTCCGCCCCGGCGGAGGACGGTGCCGAACTCGTCGGCGCCGAACGGATCCATCACGTCTTCCGCCGCTGGCTGCGTGAGTGCGAAGGCCCCCAGATGCCACTGACCGCACGCGCGGCCGGGACCGAGACCGCGACCGAGGACGAGGACGAACGCGCCGCCTGACCTCGCCGCTCGAACGCGCCGCCCCGTCCGCCCGGTGCGGCGCGCCCAGGTGTGATCGGATGGGTCTGACGGAACCCGGTAACGGGCCCACACCGAAAGGAAGAACCGTGGCAACCACGCGCACAGCACACACGGACTGGGAAGGCAACCTGCTTCAGGGCAACGGCGTCGTCACCTTCGACTCCTCCGGCATCGGCCAGCAGCCGGTCTCGTGGCCGTCGCGCGCCGAGAAGGCGAACGGCAAGACCAGCCCCGAGGAGCTGATCGCCGCAGCCCACTCAAGCTGCTTCTCCATGGCCCTGTCGCACGGCCTGACCGGCGCCGGTACTCCGCCCACCAAGCTCACCACCTCGGCCGACGTCACCTTCCAGCCGGGTGAGGGCATCACGGGCATCCACCTCACCGTCGAGGGCACCGTGCCCGGCATCGACAGTGACGCGTTCGTCGCCGCCGCCGAGGACGCCAAGAAGAACTGCCCGGTCAGCCAGGCCCTGGCGGGTACGACGATCACACTCTCGGCCAAGCTCGCCTGACATCGGTCACGTTCAGGGTGCCGCGCTTCCCTCCAGGGGGCGCGGCACCGTCGTTTCAGGGGGCCGCGGCCTCGGTGGCGGGCGGCCGGCGTCCTCCGTCAGCCGACGGCCTCGCGGATGCGGGCCGGGAGGGTGTCCCAGGGGCGGCAGGGGACCACGGGGAGGGTGTGGGCGCGGGCCTGCTGGGCGAGCCAGTGGGAGTAGCGGGCGCTGACGTCCGCGCGCTCCGTCTGGTCCCCGTCGTCCGGTTCGCGCGCGGCGTAGTTGGCAGTGATTTGCCCGGGGTCGTCCTCGTGCAGGAAGACCGCCCGTACGCGGCGTCCGGCGTCCCGGCCCTCCTCGACGGCCCGCGCGGCGGCGGCCGGGGTGAGGTAGTCGCCCTCGATCAGGGCGGGTGCGTCGACCGTCAGGCGGTTGCGGACGACGCCCAGGACGGCGGGCTCCAGGGCCTGTGCGGTGGCGATCTGGAGGGCCAGCACCTGGTCGTTGGTCAGGCAGGCCGTGTCAGGGGCGTGGTCGAAGTGGTGGAGGGCGGGGTGGTGTTCCGCCGTGGTGATGGCCTGGACGGCGCTGACGACGTCGTCGAACTCGACGATGAATCCGTCCGTCCCGGCGGCGAGCCGGGCGGCGGCGCGGCTCTTGCCGATGCCGGAGGCACCGCCGAGCAGCAGTATGTCCCATGTTGTTCCTGTCACGGGGGGACCGTATCCCGCGGCCGTCGGCGTGTGCCGCGGATTTCCACGGCGGCGGCCGCGGCTTCCGGCAGGGCGGCTCACGGGTCACCGCGGAAATCGGAGTCTCTCGGCTGGGGGCGGGATGTGCGCCGGGGTGTACTGACGCGCTCTCCCGGCGGTTGGATCAGCCAAGGGCTGTCCAGTAATCCCTGGCGGGCGCGCGACGACAGCTACGGCACCTGGACTGGTGCTGCTGCCCGCAGGAGTCGTACTCCTACCCACTCCGTCGCAGCCATCCCCGCGCACACGACACTCACGCCCAGCACCGCCCAGGGAAGGGCGTACCAGGCACCGTGAGGGCGCGCGCGAACCGGAACGGGAGACTGTGGCCTTTGCCATCCAGCGCCTGGCGAATAGTGCGTCATGACCGTCATCTTCGGGTCGCTCCGCAAAGCTTGTCCTGAGTGCGTGTACTCATCTTCGAGGCCAGCGGTGCGGATTGCGTTCCGAGGGCACGTCCTGCACTGGTCCGCCTGGCGCAGCCGTCACCGGCACCTGGAACAGTGCGCGGAGGAAGTCGGGCGTGTCGAAGATTTCTCCCGCGGAGGCGACGCCGACCGCGTGGGTCCGTCCTGTGAGGATGCGGTCGACCGCTTCCACCACGAGTGGCGCGGTGACGGCATAGATGTCCTGGCCGCGGGCCACGGCGCGGCGTTCGGCGTCGCCGGAGCGCGCGACGACGTCGACGAGGAAGGTTTGAGCGGACCGGCCGCGCTCGTAGACCGCGGTCGACGTCGGCGTGTTCGGGGCCGCGATGTCCCGGGCCGCCTGAACCGTCATGTAGGTGCTTCGGCGAAGGGCCGTTCGCGGGAGTCCTCCTTGGGGCGGGGGGTTCACGGGGGTGGTGTGTAGCCGCGGGTGCGGACGAGGTCGTGGGTGAGTTCGGTGAAGGCGCGGGTGGCGGCGCTGGAGTAGGCACCTTCGCGGTGCAGGAGGGTGACGGTGCGGGTGGGCAGGGGTGGGTCGAGAGGGACGGGGGTGAGGTGTGGGTGGTCGTGGGTGATGGCGTCGGGCAGCACGGTGGCCAGGCGGGTGCGTTGGACGATTTCGGTGAGGGCCTGGATGGAGTTGGCCTCGACCGTGATGCGTGGGGCGGTCCGGTGGTGGGTGAAGTAGGCGTCGATGTGACCACGGGTGGCGAAGTCGCCGCTGAGGAGAGCGAGTTGCTCGTCCTTGAGGGCGCGGACCGGTAGGGGGTCCGGCATCGTCTGGGCGCGCGGGGGGCCGGTGACGAGGCTGAGGGTCTCGGTGAACAGTGCGGTGGCGGTGATGCCGGGCAGGTGGGGGCCGGCGAAGGCGATGCCGAGGTCGAGGTCGTCGGCGAGCAGGGCCGTTTCGATGCGGTCCTGGGTCATCTCCGTCAGGGTGATGTCGATGCCGGGGTGGCGGGTGTGGAGCTCGGCGGTGAGCGGCCCGACCAGGTAGGCGGTGAAGGTGGGAGTGACGCCCAAGCGGAGGTGGCCGCGGGAGAGGTCCTTGACGTCGTGGATGGCGCGCTCAGCGGCGGCCAGGTCGCGCAGTGCGCGGCGGGCATGGTCGGTGTAGACGGCGCCGGCGTCGGTGAGCCGTACCGTGCGGCCGGTGCGGTCCAGTAGCTGTACGCCCAGGGTCCGCTCCAGCTGCTTGATCTGCTGGGAGAGCGTCGGCTGGGAGATGTGCAGTTCCTCGGCGGCGCGGGTGAAGTTGCCGTGTTCGGCCACGGCGAGCAGATAGCGCAGATGACGCAGTTCGAGAACAGCCATGAGAACAACTATAGATGTGACCAATAGCTTTTATGGTCAACGACTCTTGGACGCTATAGACACAGGTCGTGCATGGTGGATCCCACCAGTCCACAGGGGCCGATCCCCAGCCGAAGGGAGTGACCATGCAGGACCTCACCGAGGGCGTCGCCCGTTTCCAGAGGGACGTCTTCCCGGCCAAGGCGGAGCTCTTCGCTCATCTGGCCACGCATCACACACCGCACACGCTGTTCATCAGCTGCTCCGACGCCCGTGTCGTCCCGGAGCTGATCACCGGCACCGAGCCGGGGGACCTGTTCGTCATCCGCACCGCCGGCAACCTGGTGCCCGCCTACACCCCCGGGGCCGACGGGGTGGCGGCGAGTATCGAGTACGCGGTTGCCGCCCTGGGTGTGAAGGACATCGTCGTCTGCGGTCACTCCGCGTGCGGCGCGATGACCGCACTGGCCGAGGGCCACGACCTCAGTGGTGCCCCGGCGGTCGCCGAATGGCTGCGGCTCGCGGACGCCTCGGTGGCCCGTACCGCCGCCGATGGTGACGTTCCGGCTCTGGTGCGGCACAACGTGCTCGCGCAGCGGGCGAACCTGACCACCCACCCCTCGGTCGCCAAGGCTCTGGCCGAGGGGAAGGTCGCCCTGCACGGCTGGGTCTACGACATCCCCACCGGCCGCGTCGAGGACCTGACCGCCGCCGGCCCCGCGCTCGCGGCCTGACCCAACCGGCTTTGGGCTCCCGCCCGCGTCAGCCCGCCGGGAGCCCCCGTATCCCCCCACTCGCGACTCGACCCCCACCCTTCCCCGTGAAGTGGCCCACCTGAGAAAAGGACGTACTGATCATGGTGCACGCCCAGTTCGAGCAGACTGCCCGTGAGGCCCTGGCCGCCAAGGCCGTGGAGGCCAAGACCGTCAAGAACCTGTCCTGGAAGCAGATCGCGCAGGCCTCGGGCCTGTCGGTGGCCTTCACCACCGCCGCCGTTCTCGGTCAGCACCCGCTGCCGGAGAAGTCGGCGAAGGCCGTGGCCGAGTTGCTGGGCCTGGATGAGGACGCGGCGATGCTGCTGCAGACCATCCCGGTGCGCGGTTCGATGCCCGACCGGATCCCGACCGACCCGACCATGTACCGCTTCTACGAGATGCTCCAGGTCTACGGCACGACGCTGAAGGCCCTGATCCACGAGGAGTTCGGCGACGGCATCATCTCCGCGATCAACTTCAAGCTGGATGTGAAGAAGGTCGCCGACCCCGAGGGCGGCGAGCGCGCCGTCATCACGCTGGACGGCAAGTACCTGCCGACCAAGCCCTTCTGACCGGCGCCGATACGGCGTCACACACGGACGGCAACGGGCCGGGCCGGGCCGGGAACAAGCCTTCCGGCCCGCCCCGCCTCGTTCACCGAACCCCGCGAAGCCGCCTGCCGACGGCCTCGCAGCCCCCTTCCCGCTTTGGAGGATCTTTCATGGACTTCGTCCAGCGCACCATCGACATCGCCCGCCAGAACGTCGCCGAGGGCGGCCGCCCCTTCGCGACCGTCATCGTCAAGGACGGCGAGATCCTCGCCGAGAGCCCGAACAAGGTCGCTCAGACCAGTGACCCCACCGCGCACGCGGAGATCCTCGCGATCCGCGAGGCCTGCATGAAGCTGGGCACCGAGCACCTGACCGGTACCACCATCTACGTGCTCGCCCATCCCTGCCCGATGTGCCTGGGCTCGCTGTACTACTGCTCGCCGGACCAGGTCGTCTTCCTCACCACCCGCGACGCCTACGAGCCCCACTACGTCGATGACCGCAAGTACTTCGAACTGGACACCTTCTACGACGAGTTCGCCAAGTCCTGGCAGGAGCGCCGACTGCCGATGCGCTACGAGCAGCGCGAGGACGCCGTCGAGGTGTACCGCTTCTGGCAGGAGCGCAATGGCGGCGAGCGACGCGTGGCCGGTGCTCCGACCGCCTGAGCCTGCCATGCCCGACTGCCGTTGGCCTCCTCGCGCCGGCCGTGGTCCGGTCAGGGCTTGCGTGCGACCCCGGCGTACACCGGCACGATGCCCTCGGCCTTCGCCACCAGGTCCTCCGCCTCGGGACGCCACTCGGAGACCGGGAGCACGCCGGGCTCCAGCAGTTCCAGGCCGTCGAAGAAGCGCGAGAACTCGGCGTGCGAGCGCGGGTGGAAGGGGGTTCCACTGCGGCGGAACAGCTCGGCCGCCTGCTCGATGGCGGACGGGTTCAGATCGCCCGTGACCTGGGAGAGGACCAGATGACTGCCGGGGGCGAGTGCGTCGACGTACCGTTTCAGCAGCCCGTACACATCGTCGACATCGGCGTCTTCGCTCAGGTAATGGGTGATCGCGACCAGCGACAGCGCGACCGGCTCGTCGAAGTCCAGGGACTTCGCGGCCAGGGCGAGGATGCCGTCCACGTCGCGGACATCGGCGTGGACGTAGTCGGTGGCGCCCTCGGCGGTGCCGTGCAGCAGCGCCTCGGCGTGCCGCAGCACGATCGGGTCGTTGTCGGCGTACACCACACGTGCCTCGGGGACGATCCCCTGCGCGATTTGGTGGAGATTGGGTTCCGTGGGAATGCCCGTGCCGACGTCCAGGAACTGGCGCACACCCGCCTGTGCCAGCGCCCGTGTCGCCTTGTGCATGAACCGGCGGTTGGCGTGCGCCCCGCGCCGCACGGTCGGATCGACCGCGAGTATCTTCTGGCCCAGCTCCTCGTCGACCGGGTAGTTGTCCTTGCCGCCCAGCCACCAGTCGTAGACACGCGCGGGATGAGGCCGACTGGTGTCGACGTAGGTGGGCGCTGCTTCACGTTCGTTCGTCATTGCGGGTGCTCCGGAGGAAAGAGGGTGCAACGCGGAAGCGGTGTCGGGTCAGAAGGTGTCGCGGTACTCCCGCAGGATCTCCCTCGTGCGCTGCACGGAGGCCGCCTTCGCGGACATGTGGTCCAGCACCTCCAGGTGCATGGCCACCTCCGTGCGCGAGTCGAGGTAGAGGGCGCCGGTCAGGTACTCGCTGTAGACCATGTCGGGGAGCTCTGGCTCCGCGAAGCGGAACAGTACGAACGGGGTGTACGTCCCCGGGTGCGGGCCGACGGCGTACTCCGCGACCTGCAGGGTGATCCCCGGGTTCTCGGTGATGTCGAGGAGGCGGTCGAGTTGGCCGCGCATCACCTCGGAGCGGGGGCTGACCGGGCGTCGCAGCACCGTCTCGTCCATGATCACCCAGAGGTGGGGCGGGTGCTCCCGGCTGAGCAGCTTCTGCCGGGCCAGCCGCAACGCCACGTGCCGCTCGATGTCCTGGGGGCGGACCTGCCCGACGGTCCCGGCCTCCAGCACGGCCCGCGCGTAGTCCTCGGTCTGCAGCAGTCCGGGTACGAAGTGGGGCTCGTAGGAGCGGATGATGCGGGCGGCACCCTCCAGGCTGACATGCATGCTGAACCAGTCGGGCAGCACGTCGTGGTAGCGCTGCCACCAGCCGGGCTGGTTGGCCTCCTCGGCGAGCCGGACGAAGGCGGTGATCTCCTCGTCGGGCACGCCGTACGTCGTGAGCAGCACCTGCACGTACGGGATCTTCAGCGAGACCTCGGCCATCTCCATGCGTCGCACGGTCGCCGGTGCGACGTGCAGCACCCCGGCGGCCTCCTCCCGCTTGAGCCCGGCGGCCTCCCGCAACTCCTGCAGCCGCCGCCCGAGGACCACCTGTCCCACTGTGGGCGCAGCCCGCCGCTCGCTCACGCCACGCCTCCCCTACTCGCCGAAGTACGCGAGCAGTGTGACACGTTCGGGCGAAAGTCTCACGAGGGCGGTGGCCGCACGCTCTCCCGGAAAGAACGTCGCCCCGTCGAACTGAATGGCGGTCAGGCGCCCATCGTCTGGAGGTATTTCACCGTTGCGGGATCCGCGGGGAGGAATGTCTCGATGGCCAACTCCGCGACCGTCACGTCCATCGGAGTGTTGAAGGTGGAGATCGACGAGACGAAGGACAGCACTTGGTTGTCGTGCTCGATCCGCAGCGGAAGCGCGAAGTGGGGGACAGGCTCGTCGTGTTCGGGTTCCGTCCGGTCTGCCACCGGATAGGCCGCCACCTCCTGGTACAGCTCACGCAGGGCCGGTGAGCGCTGAAGGGCGATCTGACGGCCCATCTGCGCCAGCAGGTGACCCCGCCACTCGCGCAGGTTCTGGATGCGAGGCGCCAGGCCCTGCGGGTGCAGAGACAGGCGCATCACGTTCAGGGGCGGGGTGAGCAGTCGGTCCGGGATGTCCTCCAGAAGCATGGTGATGCCCCGGTTCGCGGCCACCACGTTGTACATCGCGTCCACCACCACCGCCGGATAGGGCTCGTAGCCCTGGATCAGCCGCTCCACGCCTGCGCGCAGCGCCTCCATCGACGGGTCGTCCAGCGGCGTCTCCGGGTAGTGCGGCGCGTAACCGGCGGCCAGCAGCAGCGCGTTGCGCTCGCGGACCGGCACGTCCAGGTGTTCTG
The DNA here is from genome assembly GCF_053599115.1 of Streptomyces sp. NPDC001020. Lineage (NCBI taxonomy): Bacteria > Bacillati > Actinomycetota > Actinomycetes > Kitasatosporales > Streptomycetaceae > Streptomyces > Streptomyces sp. NPDC001020. The sequence continues at coordinate 49,724 of NZ_JBSFLQ010000007.1, forward strand.
CGAGCCGCAGCACCATCTCCTCGCTCGGCCGCGAGCGGCCCGTCTCGACGAAGCTGATGTGCCGCGCGGAGGAGTCGGCCCGCAGCGCCAACTCCAGCTGGCTGAGCCGTCGCCGCTCCCGCCAGCCGCGCAGCAGTGGGCCGATGCCCGGGTCGGAAGGAGCCGGTGAGGTGGCCGCGGCAGCGACCGCAACTGTGGTCATGAGGACGACCGTAGTCGAGGAGTGGTGCATGTACGAGCGGTGTACTGCGCTCTCCTGCAACCGGACGTTCGGCGCGCGCTCCCGCTGTCGGTCAACCACTCCGGCGACGGCGACTCCACGGGTGCTGTCCGCGGCACCTTCTCGGCGCCCACCACGGCGACCACCGCCTGCCGCAGGCCTGGCCGGCGCGTGTCGAGGCGGGCGCCGGGATGGCCGTCGTGGCGGACGGCTTGGTTTCGCCGCGGAATGTGTACGAGGCTCAGGCGCGGCCGCGCGTTACCGGGCCGCAGGGCAGGGGATGTGACAGGGTGAGGCGAACTCGCCTCGTACGAAAGGAGCCAGGCCATGCCCGCCGAACCGCTGTCACAGAAGGAGATCGAGGACCGGCTGGCGGAGCTGCCCGGCTGGTCCCTGGACGGCGACCGGATCGCCCGCTCCTACCAGCTCGGCTCCCACTTCGCGGCCGCCGCGATGGTCGTCCACATCGCCCAGGTGCAGGAAGAACTCGACCATCACTCCGATCTCACCCTCGGCTACCACACTGTCTCCCTCGCCGTGAACACGCACAGCGTGGGCGGCGCGGTCACCGCGCTGGACTTCGAACTGGCCCGTCGTGTGGAGGAGTTGGCAAGCGGGCACGGCGCGCAGTGAAGGGGGCACCATGCGCGACCGCGACGTGGCTCTCAGGCAGCGACGCTGTCGACTGCTGCCTGGGCGCGGTCGGCGTTGCAGCCGACCACACCGTGCGATCCGCAGACGCGTGACGTCGACCTCGGCAGAGTTATGAGTGCGTCACCTGGTGGTCGGGTAGTGCGGCCGGGGTGGGCCGGGTTGCCGGGCGCATGGTCGGAATCAGTACGGCCAGCCCGGCGAAGATGACCGCGGCGACGACGCCAGTGACGTGCAGGCTGACGGTGAACGCCTCCCGTGCGGTGTGCAGCAGTACCGAGCGCCGGCCGGCGGGAAGGTGCCGACTGGCGGCGACCGCGCCGGCCAGGGAGTCGGACGTGCCGTCCATCCGGCTGCGGTAGATCACCGCGGCCACCACGCCGAGCAGCGCGAAGCCGAGCGAGCCGCCGATGTAGTTGCCGGTCTCCGACATCGACGCCGCCGAACCGGCGCGCTCCGGCGGCACCGATCCGACCACCAGCCCGGTGCCCAGCGCGAAGAGCGGGCCGGTGCCCAGCGCCAGTACGGTGATGCCGGTCATCACCAGCGGTAGGGCGTGCGGCCCGTCGACGCCGACCAGCAGCAAGCCGCCCAGCGCCGACACGACCAGGCCTGCGGTGATCGCGGTCGTCTGCGTCATCCGCCTGGTCAGCGCCGGTGCGGCCATGGTGCTGGCCGCGACGCCCAGGCCCATGGGGGCGAACAGCACCGCCGACGCGGCCGGCGAGTAGCCCAGCACGTTCTGCAGGTACTGGGTCACCAGCAGGCCCGTCCCGGCCATGGCGATGCCGGCGAAGACCAGTGCGACGAGCACGGCCGTGAACGGGCGACTGCGTAGCAGCCGCAGGTCCAGCAGCGGCGTGGGAAGCCGCAGCTGCCGACGCACGAACACCACGCCGATCGCCGTGCCGACGATGAGGGCGATGGCCGGCACGAGTGGCGCGTTCTCGACGGCCAGCTGCTTGATGCCGTAGATCATGAGCAGTACCGCCGCGAGCGACATGCCGACGCTGGCCGGGTCCAGCCGCCCAGGATGCTCGCCACGGAACTCCGGCAGCAGGACCGGCCCGGCGATCAGTAGCAACGCCATCGCCGGCACCGCCACCAGGAACACCGAACCCCACCAGAAGTACTGGAGCATGAACCCGGCGAGCACGGGACCGAGCGCGCCGCCGGCGAACTGACAGGTCGCCCACATCGCGATCGCCTTCCCACGCCGGCGTTCGTCGCGGAACATGTTGGTGATCAACGCCAGGGTCGACGGCGCCAGGGTCGCCCCGGCGACGCCCAGCAGCGCACGCGCGACGATCAGCATCAGCGGGTCGACCGCGAACGCGCTCACGACCGACAGCAGCGCGAACGCGGCAGCGCCGATCATCAGCAGGCGCCGACGGCCGATCCGGTCGCCGAGCGTCCCCATCGTGATGACCAGGCCGGCCACCATGAACCCGTAGCTGTCACTGATCCACAGTTGCTCGACGTTGTCCGCCCCCAGGTCGGCGCTCAGCCGCGGGAGCGCGAGGAGCAGCGCCGTCGTGTCCAACGCGACGAGGAAGGTCGGCAGCATGAGGAGAATCAGCCCCAGCCACACACGGTTGACTCGCATCCGAACCTCTCTGTTCTCTTGGTGTTTCGCCCGTTGGTCGGAGCAGCCGAGAGGTTCTTGACATCGAACTCCCGCAGATTTCCCGGCGGACGATGTCAAGACGGCAGCGGCGGCTCCGACCACCAGGCGAAGGGCCCCTGCCGGGGCTCGCGAACCATGAGGAGTACGACATGCAGTTCCTGATCAACCTGCACATCAATCCGGCCGTGCTGGACGCGCTGACCGCCGAGGAGAAGGCAGCGATCGGCGAAGGCCACGGCAGGTTCATCCAGGCGCTGAAGCAGTCCGGCGAGCTGATCACCACGCAGGCCCTCGTCGACCCGTCACAGGCCGTCGTGGTGAGCGTGCGCAACGGTCAGCCGGTGGTCACCGACGGCCCCTTCCTGGAGGCCAAGGAGCACCTGGGCGGCTTCTACCTCGTCGACTGCGAGGACAAGGAGCGGGCCATCGAGCTGGCCTCGCAGATCCCGGACGCCGCGATCGAAGGGCTGGGCGTGGAGGTGCGGCAGGTGATGTTCGCTGACGGACACTTGGAGGCATGACCGCATCTGACATCGAGGACCTGCTGCGTGGACTCACGCCGCAGGTCCTCGGCGCGCTGGTACGACGGCACGGCCAGTTCGAGGACTGCGAGGACGCTGTGCAGGAAGCCGTCCTCGCCGCCACCGTGCAGTGGCCGGCCGACGGAGTCCCGAACAACCCGCACGGCTGGCTGGTGACGGTCGCCTCTCGCCGGCTCATCGACCAGATGCGCAGCGACCACGCCCGCCGCGAACGGGAGGCCGGGACCGTCACGGAGACCGCACCCGCCGAGGTGCCGGACACCGATGACTCGCTCGTCCTGCTGTTCCTGTGCTGCCATCCGACGCTGACCGCGGCCTCCCAGACCGCCCTGACGCTGCGTGCGGTCGGCGGTCTGACCACCGCCGAGATCGCCCGCGCGTTCCTGGTGCCGGAGGCCACGATGGCGGCCAGGATCAGCCGGGCCAAGCAGCGCATCAGGGCCGCCGGCAGCACGTTCACCATGCCGGACGGTGCGGAGCTCGACGAGCGGCTACGGGTCGTCCTGCACGTGCTCTACCTGATCTTCAACGAGGGCTACACCGCCTCCTCGGGCAGCCGACTGCACCGCGTCGACCTCGCGCACGAGGCGATCCGGCTGGCCAGGACGGTGCACACACAGCTGCCCGAGGACAGTGAGGTGACCGGGCTGCTCGCGCTGATGTTGCTGACCCACGCCCGCCGCAAGGCACGTACGACAGTGTCCGGCGACCTGGTGCCGCTGGACGAGCAGGACCGTACGAAGTGGGACCGCCCGCTGATCGACGAGGGCACCGAACTGGTCAAGGAGTCGCTGGCCGGCCCAGCCCTGGGGCCTTACCAACTGCAGGCTGCCATCGCCGCGACACACGCTGACGCGGCCACGGCCAAGGAGACCAACTGGCCACAGGTACACGCCCTTTACCTGATCCTGGAACGGATCGCGCCCAACCCGATGGTCACCCTTAACCGCGCGATCGCGCTCGCCGAGACGGAAGGCCCACAGGCCGGGCTCGCCCTGCTGTCCACATTGGACAGCGACGACCGGATGGCCGGGCATCACCGGCTGCTGTCCGTACGGGCACATTTGCTGGAGAAGACCGGCGACGCGGCGGGGGCGTACGAGCACTACCGACGCGCCGCGAAGTCCACCGCCAGCCTCGCCGAGCAACGCTACCTGGAGGCCCGGGCCGGCCGAGTGACATACCTTGAACCACAGGTGTTGCGAGCACGGTGCTGAGTCACTGCCACTGAGCTGCGAGACTCCGCTGTGAGTCCGCCTCAGGACCGACAACTTCCAGAGAACTGGACAACAGCCCCGTGTAGAACGGTCGCTCCGTACGCGTAGGGGACGGACCGTCCGCGCGCTCTGGCTGCCCGAGCACGGGCCAAAGGCGGCGGTGGACGTGAGGTTCAGGTATCGGCGAGGAAGTCGGTGATGAGCTTCGCGAGTTCCGCCGGTCGTTCGGCGGCCATGGCGTGGGTAGCGCCGGGAAGGTGGACGACGCGGAGGCGGGGGTTGGCCGCGACGGCGGTGGCGATCCTCTCGGTCAGCCCCCGACGGTAGGCCGCGTAGAGCTCCGCGAACGGCTCCTGCTGAGGCATGTTCTCGGTCGCCTGTACCAGCAGCAGGGGGCATCGGGTGCGCTGATAGGCCGACAGCAGATCCAGCGACTCCTGTGCGCGGCGCAGTTGCTCAAGGGTGTCGGGATGCGGACGAAGCAGTGTCATGCCGTCCTGGCGGACGAGACTGCGTTCCAACCCTTCGAGCCAAACCGCCTCGTCGCTCGCGTACTGTGCGGCCATGGCCCGGTACCCGGCTCGCGCAGCCTCCAGTTGCTCATCGCCCATCGGCTGGGACATCGCTGCTGTCATCCCTGCGAACGTCTCGTGCAACCGCGTGACTTCGGAGACGGCGCGCTCGTGGGCCAGACCGGGCAACTGCTCGGGTCGGACGGGTGGCGGATTGCCGTCCAGGCTGACCGCGCCCCGGCACTCGGGGTGACGCTCTGCCCACAGCGCGGCCACCATTCCCCCCAGTGATGCGCCGGCGATCGCGGGGGCGTCGAGGTCCAACTCCTTGACGACGGTGTCCAGGTCGGCAAGGACCCTGTCCCATTCCCACGGCCCGTCACCCGAGCGTCCGTGGCCGCGCAGGTCGACCGCAATGACGCGGTGCTGCGAGCGTAACCGCTCCACCAGGTCTGTCACGGTGGCGAGGTTGCCTCCCGCACCGTGGAGCATGAGCAGCGGGTGCCCCGTGCCACCGGAATCGCGGATCGCGAGGGGAACCTCGGCGGTGGTCACCATGGCGTCACGCATGGTTGAGCCTTCCTTTCTGCTGAAGCCGGTCACGGATGGACCGCGGGACGACGCCGCCCTGCGGATGACGCGCGAGCTTCCCGCGGGTGACCAGGTCGTGCACGCCCTGGCGGGTGATGCCGAGCATCGCGCCGGCCACCGGGTAGGAGACCGACTCGGCGGTGGGATGACCGGTCCGCCACGCCACGACCTGCCCCATCGGTGTGCGCCACCAGTCGAGTGGAGGCTCGAAGAGGGCGTCACCGTTGCCGGGGTAGAGCGTCGACATCAGTCGCATGATCGTTGCGATCGCGGCGCGGTCGTCCTCGTCGAGCATCTGCCGGGCCCACTGCGCGGCCCGGTCGCGCACCTGAGAGCGCACCGCGTCGACTGCGGTACCGCCCTCGAAGAGGATCTCCAGCGGGTCGATCAGCCGGACCATGACTGACTGGGCGAGTTGATCGATGAGTTGATCATGCGTCGGGAACACGGGTCCTCCGTTCTTCGAGATCATCCTCAAATACTTGACGAATGCTGTCAAGCAGAGGGTTTGACGGTGTTGAACGAGGTCGACGCCGTCGGTGGTGCGGTCCTGGGGCACATGGGTCGTGAGGCCCTGGCGGCCGCGGCGCGCGCGTGCCTTGTTGTTGCCGTCCCCGCAACCGGACTGGCCTTGTCGCCGCGCGCCGTTGCACGCTGGCCGTGTCGACAGGAGAGGCTGATCACCATGGCACAGGAGCACCAGGGTCACCACCACGACCCGCACGACCACGACCACCACCGGCACGGCCACACCGACATCGACTGGTCCGCGATGGCCCCGCTGCTGGAATCCCAGGCGGAGTTGTTCGCGCCCCTGTACCGGCAGGCCATGGCCTGGCTGTCCGAGGAGGTGAGCGCACCCGGCCTGGTCGTCGATACGGGCAGTGGCCCGGGGGTTGTCTCCGGCCTGTTCGCCGAGGCCTTCCCGGGGGCCCGGGTCGTCGCGGTGGACGGCTCCGCACCGCTTCTCGAACGGGCCGGTACTCGCGCCACACGCCTCGGATTCGCCGACCGCTTCTCCACCCTCACCGGCGAACTACCGGAGGTCCTGAACCGGTTGGATCGTCCGGCCGACCTGTTGTGGGCCAGTAACAGCGTGCACCACCTGGGCGACCAGCGCGCCGCCCTGGCCTTGTTCGCCGGGCACCTGGCCCCCGGCGGCACCCTCGCCGTTCTGGAGGGAGGTCTGCCCGCCCGCTTCCTGCCCCGGGACATCGGCATCGGCCGCCCCGGTCTGCAGGCCCGCCTCGACGTGGTGGAGGCCGACTGGTTCACGCGGATGCGGGAGGAACTGCCCGGCTCCGTAGCCGAGACCGAGGACTGGCCGACCCTGCTGGCCGCCGCCGGCCTGAAGCCCACCGGTACGCGCAGCTTCCTCCTCGATCTCCCCGCCCCGGCCTCCGACCCGGCCCGCGCCTACGCCGTCGCCTCCCTCAGTCGCCTGCGCGAAGCGATGGCCGACGAGATCAGCGCAGCGGACCTCGCCACCCTGGACCGCCTCCTCGACCCCGACGACGAGGCGAGCGTGCACCGCAGGAAGGACGTCTTCGTCCTGAAGGCGCACACCGTGCACACGGCCGTGCGGACCTCCTGAACCGTGCTGCGCCCCTCGTCCGGCCCTCCACCTGAAGTCCACCGAAGACGGCGACGGCCCGGCCGCGCGGAACGCGGTCGGGCCGGGTGAGGTGTCGAACCCGTTGTCAGACCATGTCGAACGCGGCCGGGTCAGGGCCGATGCGGCGGTCCTCGTTGAGCGCACTGATCGCCGCCATGTCCTCCGTGTCCAGCGAGAAGTCGAAGACCTCGATGTTCTCCTTGATCCGGGACGGCGTCACGGACTTCGGGATCACGACGTTGCCGAGCTGGAGGTGCCAGCGCAGCACGATCTGCGCCGGGGAGCGGCCGTGCTTCTGGGCGATGGCGACGATCGCCGGGACCTCCAGGAGACCCTTGCCCTGGCCGAGCGGTGACCAGGCCTCCGTGGCGATGCCCTGCGCCGCGTGGAAGTCGCGTGCCGCGCGCTGCTGCAGATGCGGGTGCAGCTCGATCTGGTTGATCGCCGGGATGACGGACGTCGCGCCGATCAGCGTTTCCAGGTGCTGCGGAAGGAAGTTGGAGACACCGATCGCCTTGGCGCGGCCGTCCGCGTAGATCTTCTCGAAGGCCTTGTAGGTCTCGACGAACGTGCCCCGGGACGGCAGCGGCCAGTGGATCAGATACAGATCCACGTAGTCCAGGCCGAGCTTCTCCAAGGACGTGTCGAAGGCGCGCAGCGTGGAGTCGTATCCCTGGTCGCTGTTCCAGAGCTTGGTGGTGATGAAGAGGTCCTCGCGCGGGATGGCGGAGGCGGCGACCGCATTGCCGACGCCCTCTTCGTTGCCGTAGATCGCCGCGGTGTCGATGCTGCGGTACCCGGCCTCCAGGGCGGTGGCGACGGCGCTCTCCGCCTCGTCGTCGGGCACCTGCCAGACGCCGAAGCCCAGCTGGGGCATCTCGACGCCGTTGTTCAGGATGATCGGGGGGACCTTGCTGCTCACGAGCTCTTGATCCTTAAGTCGACGGGTGGTACAGGTGATACTGACATCGTCAACGATCACGGCCCGACGTGCATTCCTGACCGGCTGATTCCCCCGTGAATCTCGCCGGGAAGCACAGATTGGCCGGAATCGGATAGGCCTCATCGATCCGGCCCCGTTCCTCGGTCCAGATCATGGGCCCGGTCGCCCGACCAGAGGCGGTGCTCGTCGGGATCACGCCTGGTACAGCGCCTCCACCTCGTTCGCGTATGCGCTCTCGATGGCCTTGCGCTTCAGCTTCAGCGACGGGGTGAGCAGGCCGTGCTCCTCGGTGAACTGGTGCGCGAGGATCCGGAACGTGCGGATCGACTCCGCCTTCGAGACGAGGGTGTTCGCGGCGACCACCGCGCGCCGCACCTCCGTCTCCAGGTCGGGGTCGTGCACCAGCTGCTCCGGAGACAGCCGTGGCTTGCGGCGCATCTGCAGCCAGTGCCCCACGGCCTCGGCGTCGATCGTGATCAGCGCGGCCACGTACGGGCGGTCGTTGCCGACGACGATGCACTGCGCGACCAGCGGATGGTCGCGTACGCGCTCCTCCAGCTGTCCCGGTGACACGCTCTTACCGCCGGAGGTCACCAGGATCTCCTTCTTGCGGCCGGTGATGGTCAGATAGCCGTCCGCGTCCAGGGAGCCCAGGTCGCCGGTCGCGAGCCAGCCGTCGTGCAGCACCTCGTGGGTGGCCTTGGGGTTGTTGAGGTAGCCCTGGAAGACATTGCCGCCGCGCAGCCAGATCTCGCCGTCGTCCGCGATGTGCACGGTCGTTCCGGGGATGGCCTGGCCGACCGTGCCGTACCGGGTGCGTTCGGGCGGGTTCGCGGTCGCGGCCGCCGTCGACTCCGTCAGCCCGTACCCCTCGTAGATCTGCACGCCGGCGCCCGCGAAGAACAGCCCCAGTCGGCGGTCCATCGCCGAGCCGCCCGACATCGCGTGCCGCACCCGGCCGCCCATCGCCGCACGGATCTTGGCGTACACCACCTTGTCGAAGAACTGGTGCTGCATGCGCAGGCCCGCCGACGGGCCGGGACCGGTGCCCCACGCCTTCGCCTCGATCGCGTCCGCGTAGTTGACGGCGACCTCCACCGCCTTCTCGAACGGGCCGGAGCGGCCCTCCTTCTCGGCCTTGCGGCGGGCCGCGTTGAAGACCTTCTCGAAGATGTACGGCACCGCGAGGAAGAACGTCGGCCGGAACGCGGCCAGGTCGGGCAGCAGCGCCTCCGCGTTGAGCTGCGGCTGGTGGCCGACCCTCACCCTGCCGCGGATGGCCGCGATCTGCACCATCCGCCCGAAGACGTGGGCCAGCGGCAGGAACAGCAGCGTGGCCGCCTCGTCGCCCCTCCTGGAGTGGAAGACCGGCTCCCAGCGCTCGATGACCGTGTCGGCCTCGAACATGAAGTTGTCGTGGGAGAACACACAGCCCTTGGGGCGGCCCGTGGTGCCGGATGTGTAGATGACCGTCGCCGTCGACTCGGGGGTGACCGCGCGCCGGTGCCGGTGCACCACCTCGTCATCGATGTGCGCGCCCATGTCGTACAGCCGCTGGAGGGCGCCCGCGTCCAACTGCCACAACCTGTGCAGTCGCGGCAGCCGGTCGATGACCGTGGCGACCGTCATCGCATGGTCCTCGTGCTCCACCATCGCGGCCGTCGCCTGCGCGTCGTGCAGCATCCAGCAGACCTGCTCGGCCGACGAGGTGGGGTAGACGGGCACCACCTGGGCGCCGATCGTCCACAACGCGTAGTCGAAGAGCGTCCACTCGTAGCGCGTACGGCACATGATGGCGACCCGGTCCCCGAACGTGATCCCGTCCGCCAACAGGCCCTTGGCGAGCGCGAGTACCTCGTCGCGGAACTCGGCGGCCGTCACATCACGCCACCGGCCCTGCTCGTCCTTGCGGCCGAGGGTGACCCGGAGCGGATCTTCCTGGGCGTACTCGAAGACGACGTCGGCCAGACCGCCCGTCGGCGGTGCCGACGTCAACGGAGGGTTGGTGAACTCGCGCAATCCCCGCTCCTAGTGGTGCTCCGCACGGCGCGGTGAAAGCTACCCCACGGCACGGCCGGGCGGGAGGGGGGTCAATTTCCGGCGGCTGCCCGCAAATGCACAGGTCAGCCGGGAAAATGCCCGCAGATGGGAAAGGGTCGGACAGAATTCCATACCGTCTCGTAAGTCCTGCCTCGTAATCTCCACCGAATCTGTACGGCGCGGTTACGGCGCCGCGGGCCCCAAGGGCTGTCCGTGATCCCTGGCGGGCGTGCCAGGAATCACGGGAGAGCTCTCAACGCCGGTGCAGCCGGTCTCCACCCGCCAGGATCGCCGCCGCCAGGGCCCTGGCCGCGCCCTGCGCCGGAGCCGTGCGGTGGCCGTGCACCAGGACGAAGTCGACCTCGCCCAGGTCGGGAAGGCCCGCCCGCTCGGGAACCCGGGCCAGGCCGGGCGGGATCAGACCCCGGGAGTGGGGCATCACGCCGAGGCCGGCTCGGGCGGCCGCGATCAGGCCGTTGAGGCTGCCGCTGGTGCACACGATGCGCCAGGCGCGGCCCTGTTCCTCCAGAGCCTGAAGGGCGCGGGCGCGTGTGATGCCCGGCGGTGGATAGACGATCAGGGGAACCGGGCGGTCGGGGTCGAGCCGCAACCGCTCCGAGCCGATCCACACCAGCCTGTCGTGCCGGACCAGCTCGCCGCGCGAGTCCTGGGGGCGCCGCTTGGCCAGCACCAGGTCCAGCCTGCCCGCGCTGAGCTGTTCGTGCAGTGTGCCCGACAGCTCGACGGTCAGCTCCAGGTCCACCTCGGGGTGGTCGTGACGGAAGCCCTCCAGGATCTCCGGCAGCCGGGTCAGTACGAAGTCCTCCGAAGCTCCGAACCGCAGCCTGCCCCGCAGCCTCGTCCCGGTGAAGAACGCCGTCGCCTGCTCGTGCACCTGAAGGATCCGGCGGGCGAAGCCGAGCATCGCCTCGCCGTCCTCCGTCAGTTCGACGGAGTGGGTGTCCCGGAGGAAGAGCTGGCGTCCGGTCGCGTCCTCCAGACGGCGCACGTGCTGGCTGACGGTCGACTGGCGCAGTCCGAGCCGCCTGGCGGCCTGCGTGAAGCTGAGCGTCTGGGCAACCGCCAGGAACGTACGCAGGTGGGAGGGGTCGTACACACCCACAGGCTATCGCGAATCATGATGACAGTCAGAGCGGTATGGCGGATTCCCGATCGCTCGCGGCAGGGGACGATGTGGAGGGCACGACCGTGTCCGGTACCGGACGTACAGCGAAGTAGTGGAGCACAGTGAATCGCCTGCGATGGCCGCGTTGGATGCCCGTCGACCCGTACATCCTCCTGCTGCTGGGGACCGTGGGGCTCGCCGCCCTCGTCCCGGCGCGAGGCACGGCCGCACACGTCGCGTCCGGCGCCTCCACAGCCGCGATCGCCTTCCTCTTCTTCCTGTACGGGGCCCGGCTCTCCACCCATGAGGCGCTGGCCGGGCTCAGGCACTGGCGACTCCATGCCACCGTGCTGGCCTGCACGTTCGTGGTCTTCCCCCTGCTGGGCATCGCGACCCGCGGGCTGGTGCCGGTGCTCCTGACACACGACCTCTACACCGGCCTCCTCTTCCTCACTCTCGTCCCGTCGACCATCCAGTCGTCGATCGCCTTCACCTCGATCGCCCGCGGCAACGTGCCCGCCGCGATCTGCGCGGGCTCCTTCTCCTCCCTCGCCGGCATCGTCATCACCCCGCTGCTCGCGGCGGTGCTGCTGGGCAACAGCGGCGGGGGGTTCTCCGCGGACTCACTCGTCAAGATCGTGCTGCAACTGCTGGTGCCGTTCCTGGCGGGGCAGGCGCTGCGCCGGTGGATCGGCGGGTTCGTCACGCGGCACAGGAAGGTGCTCGGGCTCGTCGACCGCGGCTCGATCCTGATGGTCGTCTACACCGCGTTCAGCGAGGGCATGGTGCAGGGCATCTGGCACCAGGTGAGCCCGCCGCGGCTCGGCGGCCTGCTCGCCGTCGAAGCGGCGCTGCTCGCCGCGATGCTCGCGCTGACCTGGTACGGCGGCCGGGTCCTGGGCTTCGACCGAGGTGACCGGATCGCGATCCAGTTCGCCGGGTCGAAGAAGTCCCTCGCCTCCGGACTGCCCATGGCGAGCGTCCTGTTCGGCACGCACGCCGCGCTCGCCGTGCTCCCCCTGATGCTGTTCCACCAGATGCAGCTCATGGTCTGCGCGGTGATCGCCAAGCGCCGCTCCCACGACGTGGAGGCGTTGGCGGCGGGGTCGGAGCCGGCCGCGGCCTCACCTGCCGAGGCCGGTACGGAGGCGCGTTCCGACTGAGGGGCATGCGGAGATCAGGGGCACAACACCACCTTCCCCAGGTTGCGCCGCGACTCGATCGCCTCGTGCGCCTTCGCCGCGTCCGGCAGCGCGAACGTCTCGTGCACGACGGGCCTGATCGCGCCCTCGGTGAACAGCCGCCACAGCTCCTGCCGCCATCGCTCGCAGAGCTGCGGCCTCCCGCGGGCGATGAGCGCCATCTGGAAGCCGATCACGGACTTGGCGCCCACCAGCAGGTCGTACGCCTGGACGGTCCCGCCGCCCGAACTGTACGCGACGAGCCGGCCGCCAGGCGCGAGCGCGGCGATCGCCGGGGTGAGCAGGTCGCCGCCCACCGCGTCGAGGACGTAGTCGACGGGGTCGCCCCATCGCGGGGTGTCGTAGGTGACAACCTCGTCGGCGCCGAGCGAGCGCACGAAGTCCGCCTTGCCGGCGTCGGACACCGCGCCCACGACGTGTGAGGCCCCGCGTATCCGGGCCAGTTGCAGCGCGAGGTGGCCGACGCCGCTCGCCGCCGCCGTGACCAGCGCCGATTCACCCCGCTCGGGGCGCGCAGCCGCCAGCGCACCGAGGGCTACCAGCCCGCTGCGCACCAGCGCGACCGCGTCGACGGCGCTCGCGGTGTCAGGCACCGGGGAGGCCATGGCCTCATGCAGGACGGCGAAGTCGGCGTAGCCGTGCCCGAAGCACAGGCCCGTCACCCGGTCGCCGACCCGGAAGCGGGTGACGTCGGCGCCGACCGCCGCCACCTCCCCGGCGATCTCCCCACCGAGCGGGATCGGCTCGGCGGCCTCGGTGACCTTGCGTACGACGGGCAGGGTGACTCCGACGGCCTCGCAGCGCACGAGCAGTTCGCCGGGGCCGGCCTGCGGGACGGGAGCCTCCTCCAGGAACAGCGGGCCGCCGATGGACTCGTACCGGACGCGACGCATCGCACCTCCAGGCGTTAGGGAAGGTCGTTGGGGAACCCAACGGTATCCCGATTTTCGTTGGGAAGTCCAATGACTTTTGGGTAGGCTTCGGTCATGGTCGAAGCCCCCCTCCCCGCGATTCGCTCCCTGCCGAGCTGGCTCCTCGGTCGCGCCGCCGCGCGCGGCCGGGCCCTGGTGGCCGACGCCCTCGCCGCCGAGGGCATGAAGATGTGGCACCACGTGGTGCTCTCCGCCGTCCGCGACCTCGGCCCCGTCGCCCAGGCCGACCTCGGCCGCGGCGTCGCGCTCGACCCCAAGGACCTGGTCGGCGTCCTCAATGACCTGCAGGCGGCCGGTCTCGCCGTCCGCGCGCCGGATCCGAAGGACCGCCGCAAGAACGCGGTGTCCCTGACCGAGGAGGGCGGCCGGCTGTTGGAGCGCTGTGAGAAGGCGGCCCGCGAGGCGAACGATGCGCTGCTCGCGCCGCTCTCGGCGGCCGAACGGGAGCAGTTCATGGAGCTGCTGACCCGCGTCTCGGGCACCGCCCCGCGCACCGCCTGTGGCTGACCGGTCAGGCCAGCAGGCCGCCGCCGTCCACGACCACCACCGAGCCAGTGCTGAAGCCGCCGCGCAGCAGATACAGGTACGCCTCCGCGACGTCGTCCGGCGTGCCAACCCGGCCCAGGGGAAGCGAAGCGGCGGTGGACTCGTACAGCCTGTTGCGGTCCGTCTCGGGCAGGTCCCGCCACAGTTCGGTGCGGACCACGCCGGGCGAGACCACGTTGACCCGCAGCGGCGCGAGCTCCAGGGCCAGCGCCCGGGTGAGCGACTCCATCGCCCCGCACAGGCTCGCGGCGACACTCGTGCCCGGCATCGGTCGATGGCCCGCGATCCCCGTCGTCAGTACGACGGATCCGCCCTTCCGGATCCGGGGCGCACCGTACTTGACGGCCGCGTACGCACCCCACAGCCGGGTGTCCAGGAACCGCCTGGCACGCGTCAGGTCCGACTCCGCGAGGCTCTCCAGCAGCAGTGACTCGCCAGCCGTGTAGACCAGATGGTCGAAGTCGCCGAGCCGCTCGAAGAAGCCGCGCACCGCGGCCTCGTCGGCGGCGTCCAGAACGTGCCCCTCGGCGTCCTGCGGCAGTCGCTTGAGCGCCGCGTCCACACTTTTCTGTCGCCGGGAGGCGACGACCACCTCGGCGCCCTCCCGCGCGGCGGCCTCCGCGACCCCGAGTCCGATGCCCGAAGTGCCGCCGATGACGACGGTCCGCTCTCCTCGCAAGCCCACAACTTGCCCCTTTCATGCCGGTTCGGCGGGACTCAGTCTGCGCCTGCGTACCGCTGACGGGCCCACCGCCGTGCCGAGGGGAAGCCGGTCAGCCCTGGGTCGCCCCAGCCCCCAGGGTGATGCGATGCTCGCCCGCGTACACGTTCATGGAGCTGCCCCGCAGGAAGCCCACCAGGGTCAGGCCCGTCTCGGCGGCCAGGTCCACTGCCAGCGAGGAGGGCGCGGAGACCGCGGCCAGCATCGGGATGCCCGCCATCACGGCCTTCTGCGCCAGCTCGAAGGAGGCCCGGCCCGAGACGAGCAGGATCGTGCGGGACAGCGGCAGGTCACCGTTCTGCAGGGCGCGGCCGACCAGCTTGTCGACCGCGTTGTGCCGGCCCACGTCCTCCCGGATGTCGAGCAGCTCCCCGTCCTCGGAGAACAGGGCCGCCGCGTGCAGGCCCCCGGTCCGGTCGAACACCCGCTGGGCCGCACGCAGCCGATCGGGAAGGCTTGCGAGCAGCTCCGGCTCGACCCGCAGCGGGGGAGTGTCGGCGATCGGCCGACGCGCCGTCGTGCGGACCGCGTCCAGGCTCGCCTTGCCGCACAGGCCGCAGGAGGACGTGGTGTAGACGTTCCGCTCGAGTGTGATGTCCGGGATCGCCACACCTGGCGCGGTTCTCACGTCCACCACGTTGTAGGTGTTGGTGCCTCCCCCACTCTCGACTCCGCTCGAGCGGGAGGTGCCCCCACCTGTGGCGCCCGCGCAGTACACGATGTTCCGCAGCTCCGAGGCGTCACCCAGGACGCCCTCGCTCACCAGGAAGCCCGCGGCGAGTGCGAAGTCGTCGCCCGGGGTGCGCATGGTGATCGCGAGCGGCTTGCCGTTGAGCCGGATCTCCAGCGGTTCCTCGGCGACCAGTGTGTCCGGGCGGGAGGAGACTGCACCGTCCCGGATGCGGATCACCTTGCGTCGTTCCGTGACTCGTCCCACGTCCTGATCAGCCCCGGTTCTGTGCTTGCTGGTGGCCGAAACGGCCCTTGACCGCGGAGGTTGCCGTAGCCCACCGAGTCGGCGCGCGGCGAGGTGACCTTCGCGGTCTCATTGTCCTGCACCTGCACGGTGAGTCCCACGCCGCGGTAGGCGCACATCGACCACCGGGATGTGCGGGAAGCCGACAACGCGCACGCCCGGTTCCTGTCGATCGTCGTGCCGTCGTACCCGTGAGTATCTGATCAGACTGGTTGATCTCGACACCCAAGGCAACGAGGGGATACACCCATGAACGGCTCGCGCATCGCCGCCGTCGGCCACTACCAGCCCGCCAAGGTGCTCACCAACGAGGATCTGGCGGCCATGGTCGACAGCAGCGACGAGTGGATCAGGAGCCGGGTGGGCATCCGCACGCGCCACCTCGCCGGGCCCGACGAACCCGTCGACGAGCTGGCCGCGCACGCCGCCGCCAAGGCGCTCGCGGCGGCGGGCCTGGCGCCCGGCGACATCGACCTGGTCGTGGTCGCCACCTGCACGGCCATCGACACCTCGCCGAACACGGCCGCCCGTGTCGCCGCCCGGCTCGGCATTCCGCAGCCCGCCGCGATGGACGTCAACGTCGTCTGCGCCGGTTTCCCGCACGCGCTCGCCACCGCCGACCACGCGGTGCGCGCGGGCGCGTCCAAGCGGGCACTCGTCATCGGCGCCGAGAAGATGTCCGACGTCACCGACTGGACCGACCGCACGACCTGTGTGCTGGTCGGAGACGGTGCCGGGGCCGTCGTCGTCGAGGCGTGCCCGCCCGCTGAAGAGCCCGGGATCGCGCCCGTGCTGTGGGGCTCGGTGCCCGCGATGGGGCACGCGGTGCGCATCGAGGGAACGCCGTCGCGGTTCGCGCAGGAGGGGCAGAGCGTGTACCGATGGGCGACGACCCAACTGCCGCCCATCGCGCGCCAGGTCTGTGAGCGGGCCGGGATCGCCCCCGAGGACCTGGACGCGGTGGTGCTGCACCAGGCGAACCTGCGCATCATCGAGCCGCTCGCCGAGAGGCTCGGCGCGGTGAACGCGGTCGTCGCCCGCGATGTCGTCGAGTCCGGGAACACCTCGGCGGCGAGCATTCCGCTCGCGCTCTCCAAGCTCGTGGAGCGCGGCGAGATCTCGACCGGCGACCGGGTGCTGCTCTTCGGTTTCGGCGGCAACCTGTCGTACGCCGGGCAGGTCGTCCGCTGCCCGTAGAGGCCATTGCCACTGCGTCTTTGTCCTGCGAGTGGAGAAAGTCGGCGCCAATCTCTGCACGACTTCTTCCCAGTATCGGTGGCCACTGCTACGTTCCTCTCGAAAGCACGACACCGATGGCCGAATTGAGGCGGGGAGGGGCTCGTGAGACGCATGACGGCACGTCCCGCGAACGCCCATCAGGCCCGGCTGCTACGACTGTTGCGCGACGGGGGCCCCAACTCCCGTGCACAACTCGGAGATCAGGTCGAACTGTCGCGGTCCAAGCTGGCCGTGGAGGTCGACCGGCTGCTCGAGACGGGACTGGTCGTGGCCGACGGACTCGCCGCCTCGCGCGGTGGCCGTCGTTCCCACAACATCCGGCTCGCCCCCAGCCTGCGCTTCCTCGGCGTCGACATCGGCGCGACCTCGGTCGACGTCGCCGTCACCAACGCCGAACTGGAGGTGCTCGGGCACCTCAACCAGCCCATGGACGTACGCGAGGGCCCCGTCGCGATCTTTGACCAAGTCCTCGCGATGGCCGCGAAGTTGAAGGCCTCCGGGCTCGCGGAGGGCTTCGACGGCGCGGGCATCGGCGTCCCGGGTCCGGTCCGATTCCCCGAGGGCGTACCGGTCGCCCCGCCGATCATGCCGGGCTGGGACGGCTTCCCGGTGCGGGAGGCACTCAGCCAGGAACTCGGCTGCCCGGTCATGGTCGACAACGACGTGAACCTGATGGCCATGGGCGAGCAGCACGCGGGCGTCGCCCGAACCGTGGGCGACTTCCTCTGCGTCAAGATCGGCACGGGTATCGGCTGCGGCATCGTCGTCGGAGGTGAGGTCCACCGCGGTACGACGGGCAGTGCGGGCGACATCGGGCACATCCAGGCCGTGCCCGACGGACGCCAGTGCGCCTGCGGCAACCGCGGTTGCCTGGAAGCCCACTTCAGTGGGGCGGCCCTCGCCCACGACGCGTGGGAGGCGGCCCAGCAGGGACTCTCGGCGGAGCTGGCGGCCAGGCTGGAGGCGAACGGTGCGCTCAGTGCCGCCGACGTCGCCGCCGCGGCCGCCGCGGGCGACGCCACCTCGCTCGCCCTCATCCGGGAGGGCGGCACCCGCACCGGCCAGGTCATCGCCGGCCTGGTCAGCTTCTTCAACCCCGGCCTGGTGGTGATCGGCGGCGGGGTGACCGGCCTCGGCCACACCCTGCTCGCCGCGATCCGTACCCAGGTCTACCGCCAGTCACTGCCCCTCGCGACGGGCAACCTACCCATCGTTCTGGGGGAGTTGGGGCACATCGCCGGTGTCATCGGCGCGGCCCGGCTCATCAGCGACCACCTCTTCTCACCCGCGTAACCGGCTCGCCCGTAGAGATCACCAGCACAGCGCCCTGCTCTGCCCTGTACCGAAACCGCCTGCCCGGCAGTCGTTTCGCCCTGGATCCGGCCCGTACGCCCGCCGAGGGGACCCCACATGGCACCAGAACCACCGCTGCTCAGCATGTCCGGCATCACCAAGTCGTTCCCCGGAGTCCGGGCCCTCGACGGCGTCGACCTCGACGTCCAGGCCGGCGAAGTGCACTGTCTGCTCGGCCAGAACGGGGCCGGCAAGTCCACCCTCATCAAGGTGCTGGCCGGCGCCCATCAGCCCGACACCGGAACGATCCGCTGGCGGGACGAACCCGTCACACTCCGCTCGCCCATCGCCGCCATGCGCCTCGGCATCGCCACCATCTACCAGGAACTCGACCTGGTGGAGCACCTGTCGGTGGCCGAGAACGTCCACCTCGGCCATGAACCGACCACGGCCGGCTTCATCGTCCGGGGCAAGGCGGCGCGCGCGTCGACCGCCCGGCTGCTGAGGCGACTGGGGCATCCGGAGATCGACCCGGCCCGTCTCGTCGGGGAACTGTCGGCCGCCCAGCAGCAGGTCGTGTCCATGGCGCGGGCGCTCTCCCACGACGTACGGCTCATCGTGATGGACGAGCCCTCCGCCGCCCTCGACCCGGACGAGGTCGACAACCTGTTCCGCATCGTCACGGACCTCACCGCCGACGACGTCGCCGTCGTCTACATCTCGCACCGCCTGGAGGAGATCCGCCGTATCGGCGACCGGGTGACCGTCCTCAAGGACGGGCGGGCGGTGGCGGGCGGGCTCCCGGCCAAGACGACGCCGACCCGTGAGGTGGTCACGCTGATGACGGGACGGAACGTCGAATACGTCTTCCCGCAGCGGCCCGCCGAGGTTCCCGAGAACCGGCCCGTCCTGGAGGTCCGGCAACTGGCGCGGGAGGGCGAGTTCGAGCCCGTCGACCTCGCGGTCCGCCCCGGCGAGATCGTCGGCCTCGCAGGACTCGTCGGCTCCGGCCGCTCCGAGATCCTGGAGACGATCTACGGCGCCCGCAGGCCCACCGGCGGCCAGGTCCTGATCGACGGGCGCCCACTGCGCCCCGGAAGCGTACGCGCCGCGGTCCGCGCCGGGGTCGGACTCGCCCCCGAGGAACGCAAGGCGCAGGCCCTGCTCATGCTGGAGTCCGTCACCCGCAACGTGTCGGTCTCCTCCCTGTCCCGTTTCTCCCACGCGGGCTGGATCGACCGGGGCGCCGAACTCACCGCGGCGCGCGCGGCGACCCGCGAACTGTCGCTGCGCCCCGACAACCCCTCCGTACCCGTCCGCGCGCTCTCCGGCGGCAACCAGCAGAAGGCCGTCCTGGCCCGCTGGCTGCTGCGCGGCTGCCGCGTGCTGCTGCTCGACGAGCCGACCCGCGGCGTCGACGTCGGCGCCCGCGCCGAGCTGTACGCGGTGGTCCGCCGCCTCGCCGACGAGGGCCTCGCCGTCCTCCTGGTCTCCAGCGAAGTGCCCGAGGTGCTCGGCCTGGCCGACCGCGTACTGGTTTTGCGCGAAGGCCGTGTCGTCCACGCCGCGCCCGCCCGCGAGCTCGACGAGCACCGCGTCCTCGACCTTGTGATGGAAGAAGGCCCCGTGGCCGGAGAAGGGAGCCAGGTGTCATGACGCAGCATGTGTCCCCGCCCCGGGGCAGCACCGACCAGGCGGCATTGACAGGACAACTACCCGCCTGGCGCGGCATGTTTCGCCGCGTCGACGTCCGCACGCTCTCGCTCCTCGGCGTGCTCGCCGCTCTGATCGTCATCGGCGGAATCACCAAACCGGACCAGTTCCTCGATACCCGCAACCTTCAACTCGTGCTCACCCAGGCCTCCGTGATCGGTGTGGTCACCGTCGGGATGACCTTCGTCATCACCTCCGGCGGTATCGACCTGTCGGTCGGCGCGATCGTCGCGCTCGCCTCGGTGTGGGCCACCACGGTCGCCACCCAGGAGTACGGCTTCGCGGGCATCCTCTTCGCGTCGGTCGTCGTCGGCGTGGGCTGTGGACTGGTCAACGGCCTGCTCGTCGCGTACGGCGGAATGGTTCCGTTCATCGCCACGCTCGCCATGCTGGCCTCGGCACGCGGCCTCGCACTGCAGATCACGGACGGCAAGACGCAGATCGTCACCGTCGACGGGATCCTGAAACTCGGCGAGCGCGACGCTTACGTGCTCGGCATCCCACCGCTGGTCATCGTCTTCGCGGTGGTGACGGTCATCGGCTGGCTGGTGCTCAACCGCACCACGTTCGGGCGCCGCACGGTCGCCGTCGGCGGCAACGCGGAGGCGGCCCGGCTCGCCGGCATCGACGTGCGCCGTCAGCGGCTGTACCTCTACCTGCTGTCCGGGCTGTGCTGCGGTATCGCCGCCTTCCTGCTGATCATCCTGTCCGGCTCCGGCCAGAACACCAACGGCAATCTCTACGAGTTGGACGCCATCGCTGCCGCCATCATCGGCGGGACGCTGCTCAGCGGGGGTCGCGGCACCATCACCGGATCCGTGCTCGGTGTCCTGATCTTCACCACGATCACCAACATCTTCGCCCTGAACAACCTGCAGAGCGACGTCCAGGAGATCGCCAAGGGCGCGATCATCGTCGCCGCCGTGCTGGTCCAGCGCCGTACCGCAAGCACGACCTGACGAAAGGGTTCACCGCCATGTCAGAACGGACGTCATTCACGAGCCGTAGAGGACTGCTCTTCGGGACCGCCGCCGTGTCCGCCGGTGCCCTCCTGACGGGCTGCACAAGCAACGACGCCAAGGACGACAAGCCCACGGCGAACGACCAGCCGGCCGCCGAGAACACACCCGGCAAGCACGTCACCATCGGCTTCGCCGGCCCGCAGGCCGACCACGGCTGGCTCAACGCCATCAACGACAACGCCAAGAGCCGTGCCAAGAAGTACTCGGACATCACATTGGAGATCACCGAGGGGTCGAACGACACCGCCGCACAGATCGGCCAGATCGAGACCCTCATCAACAAGAAGGTCGACGTGCTGGTGATCCTGCCTGCCGACGGCAAGGCCCTCACCCAGGTCGGGCTGAAGGCGATGCGTGCGGGCATCCCGGTCATCAACCTCGACCGGGTCTTCAACACCCCGCAGGCCTATCGCTGCTGGATCGGCGGCGACAACTACGGCATGGGCCTCAACGCCGGTCACTACATCGGCGAGAAGCTCAAGGGGAAGTCGGATGCCCGCGTCATCGAGCTGGCCGGTCTCGACAACCTGGAGCTGACCAAACAGCGCACCCAGGGCTTCGACGACGCGCTGAAGAACTACCCGAACATCAAGAAGGTGGCCCGCCAGGCCGCCGAGTTCACGGTCGAGTCCGGACAGGCCAAGATGGCCCAACTCCTTCAAGCCCAGTCGAAGTTCGACGCCCTCTGGAACCACGACGACGACCAGGGTGTGGGCGCGCTGCGCGCCATCGAGCAGGCGGGGCGAAGCGACTTCCTGATGGTCGGCGGTGCGGGTGCGCTCTCCGCGTTCCAGGCCATCAAGCAGGACAAGGGCGTTCTGAAGGCGACCGTCCTCTACCCGCCGACCATGGCCGCCTCCGCGATCGACCTCGCTCGCGCCCTCGGCCAGGGAAAGGGCGTCGGCGGGCTCGCCGAGCAGGAGATCCCCGGGTCGCTCACGCTCTACTCGGCCGTCGTGGACAAGGACAACGTCGACCAGTACATGTCCACCGGCTTCAAGTGACGCGTTCCGCCCGCACCCCCCACGGCGCCATCACGACGAGGAGGACCTTTCCCATGGGACAGCCGCAGCAGCCGGACGGTGCGAAGGCTGCGAAGCCGGATCCGGTCGAAGCCGGGAAACCGGACGGAGCACGGGCCGCGGCACCGGACGGCGCCGGGTCCGTGACGCCGGAAGGGGCCGGAGCCGCGGCGCCGGCCGGGACCGGGGCCGCCAAACCGTCCCTTCGCGTCGGCATGGTCGGCTACGCCTTCATGGGTGCCGCCCACTCCCAGAGCTGGCGCACCGTCGGCCGCGTCTTCGACCTGCCCCTGCGCCCGGTCCTGGCCGCGATCTGCGGCAGGGACGAGGCCGCCGTGCGCGCGGCGGCGGACCGGCACGGCTGGGCGACCTCCGAGACCGACTGGCGTGCCCTGATCGCCCGGGACGACATCGACCTCGTCGACATCTGCACGCCCGGCGACAGCCATGCCGAGATCGCCCTCGCCGCGCTGGCCGCCGGAAAACACGTGCTGTGCGAGAAGCCCCTCGCCAACAGCGTGACGGAGGCCGAGACCATGGCCACGGCCGCTGAAGACGCGGAGCAACGAGGCATGTTGGCGATGGTCGGCTTCAACTACCGTCGAGTGCCCGCCACCGCGCTGGCCCGCCGGATGGTCGCCGAGGGCCGGCTCGGCACCCTGCGACACGTACGGGTGACCTACCTTCAGGACTGGCTGGTGGACCCGGACACCCCGCTAACCTGGCGGCTGCGCAAGGAACTGGCCGGTTCCGGCTCGCTCGGGGACCTCGGGGCGCACATCGTGGACCTCGCCCAGTACCTGGTGGGAGAGCCACTGGCCGGGGTCTCGGCGCTCACCGAGACCTTCGTAAGGGAACGACCGCTGCCCGGCGGACCCGCCAGCGGCCTGTCCGTCATGTCGACCTCCGGCACCGGCGAGGTGACGGTGGACGACGCCGCCCTGTTCACCGGCCGCTTCACCTCCGGTGCCCTCGCCTCGTTCGAGGCCACCCGATACGCCACCGGACGCAAGAACGCCCTGCGCATCGAACTCAACGGTGAACTCGGCTCGCTCGCCTTCGACTTGGAGCGTCTCAACGAGCTGTCGTACCACGACCGCACGGGGCCGGACACCTACGCCGGCTTCCGCCGCATCCTCGTCACCGAACCCGACCACCCCTACCTGGAGGCGTGGTGGCCGCCCGGCCACGGCCTCGGGTACGAGCACACCTTCGTCCACCAGGCCCGCGACCTCGTCCACGCCATCGCCGAGGGCCGCAGGCCCGACCCCTCCTTCGCCGACGGACTGCAGGTCCAGCGCGTGCTCGCCGCGGTGGAGCAGAGCGCCGAGAAGAACTCCGTCTACACCCCGATAGCGATCTGAGGAGGCCAAGCGAGATGCCGCGCACCTTCACGCTCTTCACCGGCCAGTGGGCCGACCTTCCCCTTGAGGAGGTCTGCCGGCTTGCCCGCGACTTCGGCTACGACGGACTCGAACTCGCCTGCTGGGGCGACCACTTCGAGGTCGACAAGGCGCTCGCGGATCCGGCGTACATCGCCTCTCGCCACCAACTCCTCGACAAGTACGGCCTCAAGTGCTGGGCCATCTCCAACCACCTGGTGGGCCAAGCCGTCTGCGACGCCATCATCGACGAACGCCACCAGGCCATCCTGCCCGCACGCATCTGGGGCGACGGCGAGGCGGAGGGCGTACGCCGGCGAGCGGCAGCCGAGATCGCCGACACCGCACGGGCAGCGGCCGCCTTCGGCGTGGACACCGTCATCGGCTTCACCGGCTCCGCCATCTGGCACCTGGTCGCCATGTTCCCGCCCGTGCCCGAATCAATGATCGCGCGCGGCTACCAGGACTTCGCCGAACGCTGGAACCCCGTCCTCGACGTCTTCGACACCGAGGGAGTGCGGTTCGCCCACGAGGTCCACCCCGGCGAGATCGCCTACGACTACTGGACGACCCACCGCGCCCTGGAGGCCGTCGACCACCGTCCCGCCTTCGGGCTGAACTTCGACCCCTCGCACTTCGTGTGGCAGGACCTCGACCCGGTCGGCTTCCTGTGGGACTTCCGCGACCGGATCTACCACGTCGACTGCAAGGAAGCCCGTAAGCGCCTCGACGGACGCAATGGCCGCCTCGGCTCCCACCTGCCCTGGGGTGACCCGCGCCGCGGCTGGGACTTCGTGTCCGCCGGGCACGGCGACGTCCCCTGGGAGGACGTCTTCCGGATGCTGCGCTCCATCGACTACCAGGGCCCCGTCTCGGTCGAATGGGAGGACGCCGGAATGGACCGGCTCCAGGGCGCCCCCGAGGCTCTCGACCGCCTCAGGGCGTACGACTTCGAGCCGCCGTCGGCCTCCTTCGACGCCGCGTTCGGCAACTGATTTCCTGCCCGGCCGGGATGACGGCGCATCCCGGCGTACCGCATCCGCCCGTACAACCGGCCCCTTTCTGGAGGCACACGTGCACGGGAACGACCGCGACACCAGCACTGCCAGAACCGGAACCCACAGATCGCGTCTGCGCAAGATCCTCGCCCTGTTCAGCGGCGTCCTGCTCGCAGGCGCCACCCTCACCCTCACCGCGCCCCAGGCCGGGGCATCCGCAGCCGACCCGGCAGCCGCGGCGACCGAGGACTTCCAGCAGGTCACCCTCGCCAAGGGCGAGGCGGAAGTCGGCGAACCCATGTCACTCGCCGTCCTCCCGGACCGCTCGGTCCTGCACACCTCCCGCGACGGAGTACTCCGCATCACCGACGCGGCGGGCAACACACGGCAGGCCGGCAAGCTCGACGTCTACTCCCACGACGAAGAAGGCCTCCAAGGCGTCGGAGTGGACCCCCACTTCACCGACAACCGCTTCATCTACCTCTACTACGCACCACCGCTGAACACCCCCGAGGGCGACGCCCCCGAGACCGGCACCGCCGCCGACTTCGCGCCCTTCGACGGCGTGAACCGGCTCTCCCGGTTCGTCCTGAAGGCCGACGGCACCCTCGACAAGGCCAGCGAGAGGCAGATCCTGGAGATTCCGACCTCCCGCGGGATCTGCTGCCACGTCGGCGGGGACATCGACTTCGACAAGGACGGCAACCTCTACCTGTCGACCGGCGACGACTCCAACCCCTTCCAGTCAGACGGCTACACGCCCATCGACGAACGCCACGACCGCAACCCCGCCTTCGACGCCCGGCGTTCGTCCGGCAACACCAACGACCTGCGCGGCAAAATCCTGCGCATCAAGGTGAACGCCGACGGCTCGTACTCCGTCCCGGACGGCAACCTCTTCCCGCCCGGCACGGACAAGACGCGGCCCGAGATCTACGCGATGGGCTTCCGCAACCCGTTCCGCTTCAGCGTCGACAAGGAGACGGGCATCCTCTACGTCGGCGACTACGGCCCCGACGCCGGCGCCGCCGACCCGAAGCGCGGACCCTCCGGCCAGGTCGAGTTCGACCGTGTCACCGGCCCCGGAAACTACGGCTGGCCGTTGTGCGTCGGCGACAACGAGGCGTACATCGACTACGACTTCGCGACCAAGACGTCGGGCGCCGCCTTCGACTGCGACGCCCCGAAGAACACCTCGCCCCACAACACCGGCCTGACCGACCTGCCCCCGGCCAAGCCCGCCTGGATCCCCTACGACGGCCCGTCCGTACCCGAGTTCGGCGACGGCTCCGAATCCCCGATGGGCGGCCCGGTCTACCACTACGACCCCACGCTCGACTCGCCGGTGAAGTTCCCGCAGGCCTACGACGGGAACTTCTTCGCCGGGGAGTTCGGCCGACGCTGGATCAGGCGGATCGTCAGCGACGACAACGGGACCGTACAGTCGATCAACCCCGTGCCCTGGTCCGGCACCCAGGTGATGGACATGGCCTTCGGCCCCGACGGGGCGCTGTACGTCCTCGACTACGGCACCGCCTGGTTCGGCGGCGACGAGAACTCGGGCCTGTACCGCATCGAGAACGCCACCGACGGCCACTCCCCGGTGGCGCAGGCATCCGCCGACCGCACGTCCGGGCAGGCACCGATGAAGGTGGCGTTCTCCTCGGCGGGCTCGAGCGACCAGGACGGCGACGCGCTCACCTACAGCTGGGACTTCGGCGACGGCGCGACCTCGACGGCGGCCAACCCGGCACACAAGTACCAGAAGAACGGCACCTACACGGCCACGGTGACGGCCAAGGACCCCTCCGGTCGCACCGGCAGCGCGAGCGTGCAGATCGTCGTCGGCAACACCGCCCCCAAGGTCACCCTGCAACTTCCGCAGGACGGACAGCTGTTCAGCTTCGGTGACGCGATCCCGTTCAAGGTCGACGTCACCGACCCCGAGGACGGTAAGTCCATCGACTGTTCGAAGGTCAAGGTCACCTTCATCCTCGGCCACGACACCCACGGCCACCCGCTGACCTCCGCCAACGGCTGCTCCGGCACCATCAAGACCAGCGCCGACGGCGGCCACGACGAGAACGCCAACATCTTCGGGGTGTTCGACGCCCAGTACACGGACGGCGGGGGCGGCGGCCAGGCACCGCTCACCTCGCACGACCGGAACGTCAGCCAGCCCCGGCATCGCCAGGCCGAGCACTTCGGCGACTCCTCCGGCGTCTCGACCATCGCCAGGACGACCGCGCACGGCGGCAAGACCGTCGGCGACATCGACAACGGGGACTGGATCTCCTTCACCCCGTACGCCCTGAGCGACGCCACGAAGATCACGGCGCGCATCGCCTCCGGCGGAGCGGGCGGCACCCTCGAGGTCCGCGCGGGCTCCCCGAAGGGCACCCTGCTCGGCAAGGCGACCGTGCCGGTGACGGGCGGCTGGGACACCTTCCAGGACGTCAGCGCGAACCTCTCCCACGCGCCGAAGGGCACCACCGGGCTCTACCTGGTCTTCAAGGGGAGCGGTGGCTCCGGGTCCCTGTACGAGGTCGACGACTTCACCTTCACGACCGGCTGAGAGGAGTCTCGCGATGCGCTCGACCAGCCGACTGGCGACAGCTGTCGCCGGCGCCACCCTGCTTCTTTGCGGCGTGTCACAACCGGCGCTGTCGAACACGTCCGGCGTGCCGGACAAGCGGGTGCTGGTCTTCTCCAAGACAGCCGGCTTCCGGCACGACTCCATCCCCGAAGGTATCGCCGCAGTGAAGCAACTCGGTGAGAAGGGCGGCTTCTCCGTCGACACGACGGAGGACGCGGGCGTCTTCACACCGGGGAAACTGCGCCGGTACAACGCGGTCGTGTTCCTGTCGACGACGGGAGACGTGCTCAACTCCGCGCAACAGCGGGCCTTCGAGGGCTACATCCAGGACGGTGGCGGGTACGTCGGCGTGCACGCGGCGGCCGACACCGAGTACGACTGGGCGTTCTACGGGGGCCTCGCCGGCGCGTACTTCCAGTCGCACCCGGCGATCCAACAGGCACGGGTCGACGTGGAGGACCGCGCCCACCCGGCGACCTCGGGGCTGACGCGGGCCTGGAACCGTACGGACGAGTGGTACAACTACCGCTCGAACCCGCGGGACCGGGCCCATGTCCTCGCCTCGCTCGACGAGTCGTCGTACAGCGGCGGCACCATGAACGGCGATCACCCGATCGCCTGGTGCCAGAACTATCAGGGCGGCCGCGCCTTCTACACCGGAGGCGGCCACACCAAGGAGTCCTACGCCGAACCCGCCTTCCGCGCGCACCTGCTCGGCGGGATCCGGTGGGCGATCGGCACGGCCCAGGCGGACTGTCGCCCGGAGAACGGCTACCGCCCGCTCTTCGACGGAACCTCGCTCAAGGGATGGCGGCAGGCAGGTCCGGGCTCCTTCACCCTGGAGGACGGCACCCTGACGTCATCGGGCGGCATGGGCCTGCTCTGGTACGCCGACCAGAGCTTCGGCTCGTACTCCCTGAAGATGGACTGGAAGATGGCCGGCGACGACAACTCGGGCGTGTTCGTGGGTTTCCCGCCCTCGGACGATCCGTGGTCGGCGGTGGACAACGGCTACGAGATCCAGATCGACGCCACCGACGTGCCCGAGAAGACCACCGGGGCCGTCTACGGCTTCCAGTCCGCCGACCTGGGCGAGCGCGACCGCGCGCTGAACCCGCCGGGGGAGTGGAACACGTACGAGATCCGCGTGGAGGGCGAACACCTCCGCGTCTGGCTCAACGGCGTGAAGATCAACGACTTCACCAACACCGATCCGGCTCGGAGTCTGGGCGACGGACACATCGGCATCCAGAACCACTCGGCCGACGACCAGGTGTCCTTCCGTGACATCCGGATCAAGGAACTGCCCATGAAGGGCAAGTGAGCGGCGGCGGGCGGGGGACGCCGGACTCCCGCCCGCCGTCTTGTCCCCCGCTCTGCCGGAGTTCGCGCACGACAAGGAGGCTGTCCATGTCCGCGTCCCTTTCCCGAACCCGTGTGGGGGTGTGGCTGATCGGCGCCCGCGGGTCCGTCGCCACCACCGTCGTCGCCGGCTGCGCCGCCGTGAGTGCGGGCCTGTACCCGCCGACGGGCATGGTGACCGAGACGCCCGTGTTCGCAGACTGCGGATTGCCACCGTTGTCGTCGCTCGTCTTCGGCGGCCACGACACGCTGGACTGCCCTCTGACCAAGCGCGCGGAGGCGCTGGCCACAGGCGGGGTGCTGCCGCCCGGACTTCCCTCGGCCGTGACGGCCGAACTCGCCGCCGTCGACCGGGAGATCCGGCCGGGCGGCCCGGTTCCCGGCGACGTGCGGGACCAGGAGGAACTGATCGCCTTCTTCGCCGCCGATATCCGCAACTTCGTACAACGGTGCCATCTCGCGAGTGCGGTGGTGGTGAACGTGGCGTCCACCGAACCCCCGGCCACCGAAGCGACACTCCCGCCGAGTTCGCTGTACGCGGCTGCCGCACTGCGGGCGGGCTGCCCCTATGTGAACTTCACCCCCTCGACAGGCCTGCACCATCCGGCGCTGGCGTCGGCGGCGGCAACGAGCGGACTGCCCTACGCGGGCCGCGACGGCAAGACCGGCCAGACGCTGCTCCGGTCGGTGCTGGGCCCGATGTTCGCGCAGCGGGCCCTCGCGGTGAGGGCCTGGTCCGGGACCAACCTGCTGGGCGGCGGCGACGGCGCCTCGCTGGCCGACCCGGCCGCGGCGGCCGCGAAGAACGCGGGCAAGGAAAGGGTCCTCGCCGACACCCTCGGCACGGCGCCCGAGGGCGAGGTGCACATCGACGACGTCCCTGCACTCGGCGACTGGAAGACGGCCTGGGACCACGTCGCCTTCGACGGCTTCCTCGGCTCGCGCATGGTTCTGCAGACCATCTGGCAGGGGTGTGACTCGGCGTTGGCCGCGCCGCTGGTGCTGGACCTGGCCCGGCTGGTGCTGCGCGCGCACGAGAAGGGTTTGTCCGGCCCGCTCGGCGAACTGGGCTTCTACTTCAAGGATCCGATGGGCGAGGGACCGTCGGCGCTGGGGGAGCAGCACGCGGCGCTGGCGAGGTTCGCGCAGCGGCTGAGAGGCACGTCGGCTGAGGAGCGTGCGGGGGAGGGGCGATGAGCCGGAGCGAGGCAACGGCAGGCCCGTCCGACACGAACACCGCGACGGCACTGTCCACCGCACCCGCCCTGCACCGCACGGACACCGACAACCGGAGCGGTCTGCGCGCCTGGGCCGAACTGCTTCGCCTGCCCGCCCTGTTCACGGTTCCCGGCGACGCACTGGCAGGCGCGGCAGCGGTCGCGGCGCGCCCCTCCTCCCGCACCCTGCTGGCCATCGGTGCCTCCCTGTGCCTGTACGAAGCGGGTATGGCCCTCAACGACTGGGCAGACCGCGACGAGGACGCCGCGGAACGCCCCCACCGCCCGCTGCCCTCCGGCCGTATCCGCCCCGCCGCGGCCTTCACGGCTGCCTGCGCCGGCACGGCGACGGGCCTGGCCCTGGCCTTCCGCGCGGGCCGTCCCGCCCTCGCCGTCGCGGCACCCCTGGCCGCCACCGTCTGGGCGTACGACCTGCTCCTGAAACACACCCCGGTCGGCCCGGCCGCGATGGCGGCAGCCCGCGGCCTGGACCTGCTCCTCGGCGCCGCGGCCACCACGGGCCGGATCCGCCCGGCGCTCCGACCGGCCGTCCTCCTCAGTGGTCACACCCTCGCGGTCACGACCGTCTCCCGCCACGAAACCCGCGGCGGCTCATCGCTCGCCCCGCTGGCCGCGCTGACCGCCACCGGGGTGGTGGCCGGCCGGCTGCTGACCCGTCGGCGCGCCAGGGCGAACACCACCGGTACCCGAGCCCCCAGCCCGGCCTCCCCCCGACTCCCGGCAAGCCCAGGGAACGCAGCCACCCGCATCCTGCCGGGCACCCCCGCGCCGCGGACCGGCCACGCACCGGGCACCGTTCAACCCTGGACGCGCCCCACCGCCAAGGACGCCGTGCGCGCAGCCCTCGCCGCCGTCTACATCACTACCGCCACCCGTCCCTACGCCCACGCCACTCTCAACCCGTCACCCCCGCTCACCCAACGGGCCGTCGGCGGCGGCATCCGCGCCACGATCCCGCTGCAGGCCGCCCTCTCCGCCCGCTCCGGGGCACCGGCGACCGCGTTGCTCACCGCGGTCCTGGCCCCGATCGCGGCGAAGTTCGCGAGGAAGGTGAGCGTCACATGACCACACCGGCACCCGCTTCCCGGACCACCCCGACGCCTGATCAAGCCTCCGCTCGCACACCGCTGCGCTTCGGCTACGGCACCAACGGCCTCGCCGACCTCCGTCTCGACGACGCACTAGCCCTGCTCGCGGACCTCGGCTACGACGGCATCGGCCTGACCCTCGACCATATGCACCTCGACCCGCTCGCTCCAGACCTCGCTGCCCGCACCCGCCGACTCGCGCAGCGGCTGGCAGCGCTCGGCCTGGAGATCACCGTCGAGACAGGCGCCCGCTATGTACTGGACCCGCGCCGCAAACACGGCCCCTCGCTGCTCGACCCGGACCCCGACGGCCGCGCCCGCCGTGTCGACCTGCTGAACCGGGCCGTCCAGGTCGCCGCTGAACTCGGTGCCCACGCGGTGCACTGCTTCAGCGGGGTCACCCCGCCGGACACCGACGAGGGCACGGCGTGGAAACGACTGACCGAGTCCCTCACCCCCGTCTTGGACGCCGCCACCACCGCTGGCGTCCCCCTCGCCATCGAGCCCGAACCCGGCCACCTCCTCGCCACCCTCGCAGACTTCCACCGCCTGCGCCACGCCCTCGGCGACCCCGCGCCCCTCGGCCTCACCCTCGACATCGGCCACTGTCAGTGCCTCGAACCCCTTCCTCCCGCCGAGTGCGTACGCGCCGCCGCTCCCTGGTTGCGCCACGTCCAGATCGAGGACATGCGCCGCGGCATCCACGAACACCTCCCACTCGGCGAGGGAGACATCGACTTCCCGCCCGTCCTCGCAGCCCTGGCCGCCGCCTCCTACCAGGGCCTGACCGTCGTCGAACTGCCCCGCCACTCCCATGCCGGGCCCCGCTACGCGCAACTCTCCCTCCCGTTCCTCCGCAAGGCGGCGGCCGACGCCACCGTGGCGCACCCGGTTGCCGTCCCTGCCCACGGCGAACCCTCCGCCAACCCCGAAGGGAGAACCGAATGACCCGTCCGCAAGCAACCCCGGGCACTCCCACGGTCGGCACCTGGCTTGCCCACACGCCGCCGGACGAGTTGCGCGCCCACCTCGACACCCACCTCGACAAGGCCACCCGCGCCTGGCTCGACCAGGCACTCGACGCGGCCGCCGCCCACCCCGGAAACGAGCCCCTCTCCACCTGGGAGCTGCGCCTGGCCGAGGCCGGACGCCGCTGCGGAACCGCACACGCCGACGCCGCCCGTCTCCTCATCCTCCGCGCTGCCCGTGCCGACACCGCCGCCCTGACCCGGGTCTACCGCCAGGGCACCGCCGACGAGCGCCGTGCCGTCCTGCACGCCCTGCTCGGCCTGGTTCCGGGCCCTGACGCCGTCCCGCTGGTCGAGGACGCGCTGCGCACCAACGACACCCGGCTGCTGGCCGCCGCCGTCGGCCCGTACGCCGCCCGGTACCTGACCGCCCACTCCTGGCGGCATGCGGTGCTGAAGTGCCTGTTCACCGGAGTCCCCGTCGACAGCGTGGCAGACCTGAGCGGGCGCGCCCGCGGTGACGCCGAACTCGCCCGCATGCTCGACGACTACGCCGCCGAACGCACCGCCGCGGGCCGTCCCGTGCCCGAAGACCTGTACCGCGTGCTGGCCCTGACCGAGTCCGAGCCCGCTCCGCACACCGCGGAGGACCTCCACGGCAAGGAGTCCTGATGCGCATCTTCGACCCTCACATCCATATGACGTCACGGACCACCGACGACTACGAGGCCATGCATGCCGCAGGCGTCCGCGCCGTGGTCGAACCCGCCTTCTGGCTGGGCCAGCCCCGTACCTCGCCGGCCTCCTTCCTCGACTACTTCGACTCCCTGCTGGGCTGGGAGCCGTTCCGTGCCGCCCAGTACGGCATCGCCCACCACTGCACCCTCGCCCTCAACCCCAAGGAGGCCAACGACCCCCGCTGTGTCCCCATCCTCGACGAACTGCCCCGGTATCTCGTCAAGGACCAGGTCGTGGCCGTCGGCGAGATCGGCTATGACTCCATGACCCCCGCCGAGGACTCCGCCCTGGCCGCCCAGCTTCAGCTCGCCGCCGACCACGCGCTCCCCGCGCTCGTCCACACCCCGCACCGTGACAAACTCGCGGGCCTGCGTCGCACCCTGGACGTGGTGCGGGAGTCGGCACTGTCCCCGGAGCGTGTGCTGGTCGACCACCTGAACGAGACCACCGTCAAGGAGGCCAAGGACAGCGGTTGCTGGCTCGGGTTCTCCGTCTATCCCGACACGAAGATGGACGAGGCACGGATGGTCGCCATCCTCCGCGCGTACGGGCCCGAGCGGGTCCTGGTGAACTCCGCCGCCGACTGGGGCAAGAGCGACCCGCTCAAGACCCGTCGGGTCGGGGACCTGATGCTCGTCGAGGGCTTCACCGAGGACGACATCGACCAGGTCCTGTGGCGCAACCCCGTCGACTTCTACGGGCTCAGCGGCCGGCTGAACCTCGCCCCCGCGGCCACGGAAGCGACCCACGAGGGCAACTCCGTCCTGCGCGGCGGGGAGTGAGCGATGCGCTTCCGCCACCCTGACGGCAGCACGGTCCACCTCGCCTACTGCACCAACGTCCACCCGGCAGAAACGCTCGACGGTGTACTCGCCCAACTGCGCGACCACTGCGAACCCGTACGCCGCCGCCTCGGCCGCGACCGCCTCGGCATCGGCCTGTGGCTGGCCAAAGACGCCGTCCATGCCCTCGTCACCGACCCGTCCGCCCTGCGCGGTCTGCGCACCGAACTCGACCACCGGGGCCTTGAGGTCGTCACCCTCAACGGCTTCCCGTACGAGGGCTTCGGCGCGGAAAAGGTCAAGTACCGTGTCTACAAGCCGGACTGGGCCGATCCGGAACGCCTCGAACACACCACCGCCCTCGCCCGTGTCCTTGCGACCCTGCTCCCCGACGACGTCACCGAGGGCAGCATCTCCACTCTGCCGCTCGCCTGGCGCACTCCCGAGGACGAGCAGCGCGCGCAGACAGCCCGCGCCGCCCTCCGTACCCTCGGCGAACGCCTCGACGCCCTGGCGGAGCTGACCGGTCGGTCCGTCCACGTCGGCCTGGAGCCGGAACCCGGCTGTACCGTCGAGACCACCGGCGACGCCATCGCCCCGCTGACCGCGATCGCCCACGACCGCATCGGCATCTGCGTCGACACCTGCCACCTGGCCACCTCCTTCGAAGATCCGCACACCGCTCTGGACACGCTCGCGCTGGCCCGTGTCCCCGTCGTCAAGTCCCAGCTCTCGGCCGCCCTGCACGCCGAGCAACCCCATCTCCCCGAGGTCCGCGAGGCCCTCGCCGCCTTCGCCGAACCCCGCTTCCTGCACCAGACCCGCACGGCCACAGCAGCCGGCCTGCGCGGCACCGACGACCTCGGCGAGGCCCTGCGGGGCGACGCCCTGCCGGACGGCTCCGCATGGCGCGCCCACTTCCACGTCCCGCTGCACGCAGCCCCCGCCGCGCCCCTCACCTCCACGCTCCCCGTGCTGAAGGCCGCACTCACCCGGCTCGTCGGCGGCCCGCACCCGCTCACCCGCCACCTCGAAGTCGAGACCTACACCTGGCAGTCCCTCCCGCCCGAGCTGAGGCCCCGCGTCCGCGGGCGGCTCGCCGACGGCATCGCCGCCGAACTCACCCTCGCCCGCGACCTGCTGACCGACCTCGGTCTGAAGGAACTCCCATGAGCGCCCACCGGAGCACACAACGCCCCACGCCGCTCCTCGTCCTGGACGTCGTCGGCCTCACCCCCCGTCTGCTCGACCACATGCCCCACCTCAAGGCGCTCGGACAGTCCGGCTCCCGCGCGCCGCTCGGCACCGTGCTGCCCGCTGTCACCTGCGCCGCACAGTCCACGTTCCTGACCGGAGCCATGCCCTCCGAGCACGGCATCGTCGGCAACGGCTGGTACTTCCGGGAACTCGGCGACGTACTCCTGTGGCGGCAGCACAACGGTCTCGTCGCAGGTGACAAGCTCTGGGACGCGGCACGGCGCGCGCACCCCGGCTACACGGTCGCCAATATCTGCTGGTGGTACGCCATGGGCGCCGACACCGACATCACCGTCACCCCTCGTCCGGTCTACTACTCCGACGGCCGCAAGGAACCCGACTGCTACACCAGGCCCCCGGCCCTGCACGACGAACTCACCGAAGCATTCGGTACGTTCCCCCTCTTCCACTTCTGGGGCCCCGGCGCCGACCTGGTCTCCAGCCAGTGGATCATCGACGCCACCCGCCACGTCATGCGGACCAGGAAGCCCGACCTGACACTGTGCTACCTCCCTCATCTCGACTACGACCTGCAGCGCTTCGGCCCAGACGACCCCCGCTCCCTGAAAGCCGCCGCCGACCTGGACGCCGCGATGGCGCCACTGCTGAGAGACGCCCGCGCCGAAGGCCGCACCGTCGTCGCGTTGTCCGAGTACGGAATCACCCGGGTGAACCGCCCCGTCGACATCAACCGCGCCCTGCGCCGAGCCGGTCTGCTCGAGGTGCACACGCAGGACGGCATGGAGTACCTCGACCCGATGGCCTCCCGTGCCTTCGCGGTCGCCGACCACCAGATCGCCCACGTCTACGTCCGCCGGCCTGAGGACCTCGATGCCGCCAGGGCCGCACTCGCCGGTCTGCCGGGCATCGAGCGGCTCCTCGACGACGAAGGCAAGAAGACCCATCATCTCGACCATCCGCGCTCCGGCGAGCTGGTCGCCGTCGCGGAACCGGACGCCTGGTTCACGTACTACTACTGGCTCGACAACGCCCGCGCGCCCGACTTCGCGCGACTGGTCGAGATCCATCGCAAACCCGGATACGACCCGGTCGAACTCTTCATGGATCCGCTCGACCCGTACGTCAAGGTCAGGGCGGCCACTGCCCTGGCCCGCAAGAAACTCGGCATGCGCTACCGCATGGCGGTCGTGCCTCTCGACCCGTCACCTATTCGCGGCAGCCATGGCCGCCTTCCCACGAGCGACGACGACGGTCCGCTCCTCATCTGCTCCACCCCCCGAGCCGTCGGCGACCGCATCGCGGCCACCGATGTGAAGTCACTCCTGCTTCAACTCGCCGGTCTGACCTGACCCGCCGGCCACGACCGGTACGCCTCAGCCTGTCCGGCCGCACAGCCCATCCGGCCGCACAGCCCGTCCGACCCCCTTCGATCCGACTGGTCACCAGTGAAGCACTCACCACTGACAACACCTTCCGACAGCGAGGAGTTCCAGGCATGAGCCGCATCTCTCCGACCGACCCCGAACTGGCCCACCGCCTCAGCAGACGAGGCATGCTCGGTGTGGCCGCGGGCACCACCGCGGCCGCACTGCTGGGCGCCGTCTCGACCCCTGCCAACGCGGCTACCGGGGCCACGGCCGCACCCGCTGCCACCGGAAGTGGCCGGCCCGTACTGCCGCCGGGACGGCTCGGCGTCCAGCTCTACAGCCTGCGCGACAAGGTCGCCACACTCGGCTTCGCCCCCGTCTTCGCCGAACTGGAGAAGTACGGCTACGACGAGATCGAGTTCGCCGGTTACACCCAGGGCTCGGCCGGACCCATCACGCTCACCCAGCTCAAACGCCTGGCGAAGAACCACGGCCTGACCCCGATCGGCAGTCACGTCGGCTACTACTCCAGCGACCCCAACGCGTACACCTTCGCGCAGAACCTCACCCAGGTCCTCGACGACGCCGAGGCCCTGGGCCTCAAGCACATCGGCACCGCCTCGGGCCCGTTCCGCTACGGCTCGACCGTGGACGCCTGGAAGCGTGCCGCCGAGGAGTTCAACACCTACGGCGCGGCGGCCAAGGCACGCGGCATGAAGTTCTACCAGCACAACCACTCCGACGAGTTCTCCTTCGCCACCGACAACCCGAAGGTCCGTCTCTACGACGTACTGCTCGCCGAGACCGACCCCGACCTCGTGTACCTGGAGATGGACATCTTCTGGGCGTACGCGGGCCAGTTCCGCTTCTCCAAGCGGCCCGACGGCACGCCCGCGCCCTTCGAGCCACTCGACTACGTCCTCAAGCAGTCCCACCGCTACCCGCTCTTCCACGTGAAGGACGGGGAGAGCGACCCTTCGAACCAGTTCGGTTACCGCATGG
This sequence comes from Streptomyces sp. NPDC001020, assembly GCF_053599115.1. Lineage (NCBI taxonomy): Bacteria > Bacillati > Actinomycetota > Actinomycetes > Kitasatosporales > Streptomycetaceae > Streptomyces > Streptomyces sp. NPDC001020. Next base: position 86,213 of record NZ_JBSFLQ010000007.1, read on the forward strand.
TGGACGTGGGCGATGGCGACATCGACTACCACCGCTTCATCTCGGCCGTGACCCGGCTGCGCGGCGAGCGCCTGGCGCACCACTGGCAGACCGAGCACGACGCCCCGACGGAGTCGTTCACATTCGCACGCCGCTCCAGCGCCTACCTGCACTCCCTGCGCGAGAACCGCTGAGGCACCACCCGCGGGCCCGCACCAGGACGCCCTGCGGCACCACCGATCCGCCCGGTGGTGCCGCATCGCGAGGCGGGGCGGGAAATGTGCCGGGTCACCGGGCTCCTCTGTACGACGTCCGACCGCAGCACGGCGGCGCGAGCCCTGCGCGCGATCCTGGACCAGCACCGCGCCGGGCACCATGTGCCCCTGGCTGAGCGCCGCCCTGGGCCGCCGGACTTCTCGCGCTCCCCTTCGTCGGGGTCGGTAAGCCGTGGCGGCATGGCGTGGGCCGGTATGGGCCCCGGTTCATGGATGGAGTGTGCTGGCACGCCTGATGGAACCGAACGATTGCGCGCCTGCTGATCTTGCTTGCTTGCTTGCTGGCGCGCGGGCGAGGGCCCCTTTGGCACAAGGAGTCACGGGACTGTAGTTGGCTGGTGACCGTGAGTGGAGTGCCGGCTCGTGGCGCACTGTCGCCCGCCGAAGGCCCGGATACGCAGGTGAAAGCCACTCCGAAACCTTGGTATTGTTGTTCATGTCGCCGCGGGGAAGATCCCCGGCAAGGCGGCAGACACCTGGTCCGGGTGGCGGAATGGCAGACGCGCTAGCTTGAGGTGCTAGTGCCCTTTATCGGGCGTGGGGGTTCAAGTCCCCCCTCGGACACAGAGTTGCCCCACGGCGCCCTGTTCTTGGGCAAGGGGAATCGGCACCCGCTTCCGGCTATCGGCCGGGGCGGGTGTTCGTCGTTTCGGTGCCTTCGGCCTGGCTTCTCCCTTCGCTGCCGTTTCGCTGGGCCTTGGTCGGCTGATGGTGATCCTTTCTTTCTGGGGTGTGTCCGCGGTCAAGGACCGGGTCGCGGGGTCGTAGGTGAGGGTGGTCTCCTCGCTACGGAGGTGGGCGATCGCCTGGGCGGGTGTGGGCGGCACCGAGTCACGGACCAGGGACGCCGACCCGAGAGGCTCCGTGTGGCTGGTGAGGCGGAGGTGCAGGGCGGGCAGGTGTGGCAGGACGTGGTCTTCGCGCAGGTAGGCGTTGGGGGTGCGGCCGGGTTCGGGGTGGGTGGCGCTGGTGTGGCCGTGGCGGCACCGGTAGCCGGGACGGTGGTGGGTCCAGTGGGATTCCATGCGCCGGCCGCAGACGCCGCAGCCCGGTGACCGTCGGGTGGACCCTCGTATTCGTCCAGGCCGGTGAGCACGAGAGAGTTTGTTCCAGGGTGCTGTCCGAGGCTCTCCGTGTCTTCGAGGAGCCAGGGATCGAGCGTCCCGTTTTCCGGCACCAGCCACACCCGTCTGCCGACCCAGCCGCGCACGGCTTCTTCCGGGACCCACCGGCTCCGAAGATGCCGGCGAGTTTGCGGCGGCCAGCGGCTGGGGCCCGCTAATCCTGCAGCGTGTCTCTTTGATGGGCAGGCCAATTGATCTGACGCGTCCGTCCTGTCCGTGATCGCTGTTGAGGTGTGGGGCCAGGTCGTGCCGTTGACGCCAGCCGATCGGTCGGGTGGTGGTGGCATCGGCTGGACTGTGTAGGTCGACTTCACGGTCCGACCAGGCTGTGGCTGCGAGGAGCCGGTCGCGGGAAGGGGAGGCGAAACCGGGCAGGGGCTGTCGTTGCTCAGTGTTCTTCGGGGACGAGTGCCGTGATGACGCCGACCTCCTCGGCGTCGAGGTGGATGTGTCCGGCGGCGAGGTTCTCCTCCAGGTGCCTGATGCTGGTCGTGCCGGGGATGGGCAGTGTCCGGGGGCCGAGGTGCAGCTGCCAGGCCAGGGCGATCTGGCGTGGTGTGGCGTCGTGGGCGGTGGCGATCGGGTCGATCACCGCATGGAAGAGGTCGCCCTCGCCTTCCCCGGGCATATCGCCTGGGTGCCAGGGCGAGAACACGATCCCGGCCTCTTCTGCCAGCCGCCGTACGGCCGTGTTCTCCCGGACCGCCACGTTGTGCTGCACGGTGACGGCCGCGATGTCGGTGATGGCCAGGGCGGTGCGGAGCTGGCCGGCACTGATGTTGGACAGGCCGATGTGGCGGATGAGGCCGCTGCGCCTCATGTCTGCGAGCGTGCCGACGATGTCCTCGAAGGGGACGTCGGTCATGGCCGGCGTGTGGAGGTAGTACAGGTCGATGTGGTCCAGGCCCAGCCGCCGTGCGCTCATGTGGGCGGCCTGCCGCAGGTAGTTGCGGTTGCCGACCGCGCCCAGGTCGCCGTAGTCGGGGCCGCCGCGCACGAAGCCGCCCTTGGTGGCGATCACCAGGTCGTCCGGGTAGGGGTGGAGCGCCTCGCGGATCAGTTCCTCGTTGCTGTGGGGCCCGTAGACGTCGGCGGTGTCGATGAGGTTCACGCCCCGCTCGACGGCGGCGCGCAGGACGGCCGCGGCACGGGCGCGATCAGGATAGTCGCCCCAGACTCGCGGCCCGGTCAGTCGCATCGCGCCGTAGCCGATGCGACGGACGGTGAGGTCCCCGCCGATCGTGACAGTCTCGGGCGCCGGCGTGGTGGCCTCCCGCGTCGCGGCGGCCTGTGCTTCGGTGGTCATGTCGTTCTCCTCTGGTCGCTGGTGCCGGTGGCTGCGTGCCGCCGGCGGGCGGGATCACAGGGGCTGCTGGGCCGGGTCCCGCCCGCTGCCCGGCAAAGGGGGTGCGCGGTTACGGCACGGTGTAGCCGCCGTCGACCGGGATGACCGCGCCGGTGACGAAGCTCGACCGCTCGGAGCTGAGCCAGACCACGGCGTCGGCGATCTCCTCGGCCCTGGCGATCCGGCCCAGCGGGTGCGAGGCGACGATCGACTTCATGGGCTCGGTGTCCGGGTCCATGACCGCGATCATCGGGGTCTCGACCAGGCCGGGCGCCACCGCGTTGACGCGGATGCCGTGCGGCGCGGCCTCCAGCGCCGTGCTCTTGGTCATGGAGATCACGGCCGCCTTGGTGGCGGTGTAGCCGGAGAAGCCGGTGACCCCCCCCAGCCCGGCGCCGGAGGCCATGTTCACGATGACGCCGGAGCCCTGCGCGACCATGTGCTTCAGCTCGTGCTTCATCGACAGGAACGCGCCGCGGGTGTTGGTGGCGAGCATCCGGTCGAGCATGTCGGCGTGGTACTCCCAGGTGTACTGGAACTCACCGTCGTAGCCGGCGTTGTTGAGCGCGATGTCGAGCCGGCCGGTGCCTTCGACCGCGGCCGCGACCGCCCGCTCCACGGCGTCCTCCTGTGAGACGTCGGCCAGGACGTATCGGGCGGTGCCGCCGGCGGCATCGATGAGGCGCACCGTCTCCTTCAGGGACTCCTCGGTGCGGCCTGCGACGGTCACGAGGGCGCCTTCGGCCGCGAGCGCCAGGGCGCTGGCTCGGCCGATTCCGCTGCCCCCGCCTGTGATCAGTGCCGACTTCCCCGCAAACTGCTGCGTCATTGTTCTTCTTCCCTTCTGGCGTGCTGGTGTCGTGGTGAGTGGACGTCAGCCCTGGAGCGAGGCGGTGGAGCGAACGGTGAGCTCGTTGACGTCGACGCCCTCGGGCTGGTCGACCGCGTAGCCGATGGCGTCCGCGATGGCCGAGGCGTCGAGACCGACCGCGCCGAGCGCGTCGCGGATCGCGTCCTGGAGCTGGTCCGTGCCTCCGGAGTGGGTGAGTTCGGTGCGGGTGAGGCCGGGGCAGACGACGGTAACGCGGATGTCGGGGGTCTCCTGGCGCAGCCCTTCGGACACGGCGCGCACGGCGTACTTCGTCGCGGAGTACACGACGCCGGTGGGGTCGACCCGGTTGGCGGCGGTGGAGGCGACGTTGACGATCTGTCCGGAGCGGCGTCCGCGCATCGACGGCAGGACGGCGGCGATGCCGTGCAGCACGCCGCGCAGGTTCACGTCGATCATCGCGTTCCACTCGTCGACCCGGAGCTCCTCGACCATGGACAGCGGCATGATGCCCGCGTTGTTCACCAGGACGTCGAGCCGCCCGTGCCGGGCGAGGACGTCGTCGACGACGCCGCGCACGCTGTCGAGGTCGGTGACGTCCAGCTCCGCGTACTCCGCGTCGTACCCGGCCTCCTTCAGCTCGGCCGTCAGCCGGGCGAGACGGTCCACGCGGCGGGCGCCGAGGACGACGTGGTGGCCGGCCGCGGCCAGCCGGCGGGCGGTGGCCTCGCCGATACCGCTGGAGGCACCGGTGATCAGAACGATCTTGGACGTGCTCATGGCTCGTTCCCTTCGGGATCTCGGAAGAGGTGGGTTTCGGTTGCGACGTATCCAGATCACCACCGCCGCGAAGGGGGCGGCAGACGGGAACCGAACCCCTGGCACGGCGTACGGGGGGTACGTCTTACCCCCCTCTGAGCACCCCGGTCGGCTACTCTCGCCAGCCATGACCGACAGTGACCTGCGGGACTTCCTACGCTCCCGCCGCGCCCGCGTCAGCCCCGAGGCCGCGGGCCTGCCCCGACCTCCCGGCATACGCCGCGTCCCCGGCCTGCGCCGCGAGGAGGTCGCCCAGCTTGCTGGCGTCAGCGTCGACTACTACGTACGCCTTGAACGCGGCCGCAACCCGCACGCCTCGCCCGCCGTCCTGGACGCCGTGGCCCGCGCCCTGAAGCTGGATGCCGCCGAACGCGACCACCTCTTCGCCCTCGCCAAGCCCACCCGGCCGCAGCCCCACCAGGCACCCGAATCAGTACGCCCCGGCCTGCTCCACGCCCTGGACAACATCACCAGCATCCCCGCGCTGATCCTCGACCACTGTCTCGACGTCCTGGCCATGAACCGGCTGGCCCGCACCTTCTACCCGACCTTTGACGAACTCCCGGCGGGCGAGTGGAACATGGCCCGCTTCATGTTTCTCGACCCCGCCGCCCGCGAGCTGTACGTCGACTGGGACGAGACCGCCCGCGAGAACGTCGGCATGCTGCGCCTCTACGCCGGCCGCCACCCGCAGGACGAGCGCCTCGCGCGGATCGTCGAGGATCTGACCGCCGACCCCGACTTCCGGCGTCTCTGGAACGACCAGGATGTGTATCGACCCACGTACGGCGCCAAGCGCTACCGCCACCCGCTCGCCGGCGAACTCACCCTCGGATTCGAGGCGTTCACGCCGGCCGGTGCCCCGCGCCAGACCCTCGGCCTGTACCCCGTCGAACCCGGCTCACCCTCCGAGGAAGCCCTCCGCACGCTCTGACACCTCAATCCGCCTTGGGGCCACAGCCACCGGACACCACGGTCTTCGTGATCGATGCGTTTGAGGCTGCGGTGAGCCGTCGTTGGGAGTGGCTGCGAGGGCCCGTCGCTAGGCGCTGCCCCAGGTTGACCAGCGCAGCAGGTACCCAGGTGAGGGCAGCAGCCGTCTGAGGATCGCCCCGCGAAGGTGTCGGATCGCTGGGACGATCAGGTTGATCGGCTCGCTGTTGCGGGTGGGCGGTTGGTGTCGGCGCGCCTGCTCGGGGCCGCGCTCGAGGCAACCGCGGCGAGGAAGGCGAGGGCGACCATAGCCAGGGCGATGTGTCAGTGCCAGGCGGTCCAGTGCCTCACTTGATAGTGGTCCAGGCCGGTCTGGACTTTGGCGGCCTGGAAGCATTCCTCGATGCTCCAGCGAATGCCGGCGATGCGTACGAGTTCGGACAGCGCCACCGGGGCGGGTGACCAGCACAGGTAGAAGGCCAGTTCACGGGTGCTGGGATTGCGGCGGATAAGCAGGTAGCCGTGGTCGTCGTCGCCGTTGTGGAACCAGGCCCAGCCGAAGTAGCGCGGGCCTTTCGCGCCTGCTCCGGCGCTTTGCCGGTGCCAGGCCGAGGCGGGCAGCCGGTCGGCGACGACCTGTGCCGGGATCGGGGTGCGGCCATGGTTGATCCGCAGCCTCGTGGTGCAGGCGACCGCGAGGACGTAGCCAACCTTGCGGGCCTCCGGGCCGCGCGCAGGTGAGGGTCCTGGCCGTAGGCCTCGTCGCCGGTGACCCAGGAGGCACTGATCCCGGCTCGAGCGCCGTGACCGCACTGCCTGAAAGCGTAGACCGCGACATCTTCGATCACCGGATCATCTTCGCGCTCAAGCCGCGAAAAACCTCGTCATGGACCTCGAAGACGCCGGCATCCGGGCCAGGTTCCTGATTCGGGACCGGGACGGGAATTTTCCCGCCCTGATCGGCGGTGTACCAGTTTGGAAGATCAGTGCTGCGGTCGACTGCTGACCTGCGGAGCCCCTGACCTGGGCCGGAGCGCGCTCGGCGCCGTCGTTCCCCGTTAGTACTCCAGCAGGATTTCGGTGTCTGACCTGTGGGTTTCACCGGGTGGCGGGAGTGTAGCGGGGCTTTGAACGTGCAGGGGCGGCCTCACGGAGACCTGTCCTAGCCGAAAACGCCATCCGCCCTGCTCAGGCCGCACGCTGATACTCGTGGAGGAGGCCGCCGAGGCGGTCGGTTCGGCGTATGCCGAGCCGTGCGATGTGCTCCGGGTTGTCGATCGGATCGGGAAGGGCGCGGAGGGGGCGGGCGTTCGCGATGCCCTGGTGTGGCCTGTGCTCGTTGTAGAACTTCTCGAACTCACGTAAGCGCGTGCAGGAGGTGGCGCTGGCACCAGATCAGGGTTCGGTCCAGCAGCTCGCGTCGGCAGGTCTGTACCCATCTCTCGATGAGGGAGTTCATGCGTGGCATGCGGACCCCGCTGAGCACGACCTTGATCCCCGCGTCAGCGAGGACAGCGTCGAACAGTTCGGGGAACTTCCCGTTCCGGTCCCGGATCAGGAACCGTGCCCGGCAGATGGCGTCTTCGAGGTCCATGACGGGGTTCTTCGCCGCCTGGGCCACCCAGGACGCGGTCGGATGAGCGGTCGCGCCCAGGATCCGAAGGCGGCGGTTGGCGTGCTCGATGATCGCGAGCACATATAGCCGGGCACCGGACAGGGTGACCGTTTCGAAGAAGTCGCAGGCGAGGAGCGCGTCCGTCTGGGAGCGCAGGAAGGACGTCCAGATGCTGGAGGTGTGCTCGGGTGCCGGTGGGATTCCGGCCTCCTTCAGGATCTCCCAGACGGTGGACGCGGCGACCTTGATGCCGAGAACGAGCAGCTCGCCGTGCAGGCGGCGGTAGCCCCACCCCGGATTCTCTGCGGCCAGACGCAGTACCAGGGCGCGGATGGAGCGTATGGTGCGCGGTCGGCCTGGGCGCTTGGGACGGGATTGGGCGGCGTGGCGGCGGGCGAGTCGCGGTGCCGGCGCAGCACGGTGTCCGGTCGCACCAACAACCGCATCCGACGGAGCACCTGCGCTGGAAGGCCCTGGAGCAGCGCGGCCAGGTACTTCGCCGTGCCTCGCCTCAAGGCTTCCCCCTCTACCTCAGTCAGTGGTCTGCTGGGCCTGGAATCGAGCTCTCTGAGCTGCCTTCGTGGCCTGAAACTTCGCCACACGTTCATCGGACTCGATCTTGAGTCGTTCAGTCTCTGCGTCCAAGGCGTCCCTCCGCCGCTGTGTGTTGGCTTCGATCTTCGCCTTGGCAACGGTCGCGGCGGCGGTCACAGAGGCCGCTACGGCGCCACTCGCGAGGATTTCATTGATCAGCTCAGGCTCGGCCTGGCGTTGAAGCGCCTCGGGAGCGCTTTCGATTGGTCGCCGAGCTGATCGCCGCAGATTTGAAAGCCTGCCCCTGACGTCGTCCGGCGCACGCGACGCTATGGGCGGATCGGGCCACCTGGGGCGGTTGCGTCGGGTGGGGACCTCCGGTTGCGGGTGGGCTGGCCGGGGCCGTCGAGGTAGGGGCGCCAGAGGCGGGTTATCGGGCGCGTCTGAGCAGGCTTCATCCTCGTTCGACGCAACGCGTTTGGTGTCCTGGCTAATATGCCAGCTGTAGGCGATCCGTGGATCAGGCATCTCACTAGCAGACACGACGTCAGCTTATCCCGAAGCGGCATGGCCTCGTAGCAGGAATGAGATACTTAATTCCTGGGCCGTCAGGCCGTGAAAGTCGGTTGGACAGCGGGAGCCGCAGGCGCTGGCTCGGCTGGGGCCCTCGGTGGCAACCTTCTTCTCCTGGAGCTTTCCGATCTCCGCAAGCGCCAGCTGGCCGGCCTCGGTCAGAGCCCAAGCGGCAGCCCTCTTGGAGTCCCTGTGTCGCTGAGCAATCTCTTGCATCCCGGTGACAACCACCGTGCGGGTGCCGATTATTCATCCGCACAGCTCAGGCTGCATGTCGGTACTCGCGAAGGGTATCGCCGAGCAGATCTCGTCAACAGATCGCCAGGGTCCGTTTGTCCTGGCTCGGTGATCGTTTCTGGCAGCAGGCTGAGCGGGCCGCTTGATTCAGGGCTCGGTGCGCCCGGTGCTCGCCACCCCGGCGAGTGTCCCGTCACGAGCATTTTCCTTGCCTCGCGCCACCTGACCGGGCGGGGTGGAACGTGTTTACCAGAGCCGTCCTTGCGCGAGCGTATCGTTAGCGGTCAACTCGGACCTCGGACACAACGATTGACAATACGGAGACGAGGGCCTTGACCTAACGGTCGCGGTCCTCGTTGCGTGTTCATAGGTGATTTCGATCCCGAGGGCTTCGTAGAGCGGGCCCTTCTTGTCGGCGTCCGCCGCATGGATGCGCTGCGCAACGTCTCCAAGACTCACTGTGATCTCTCGGATCTGTTGCGCGTCGAATGGTGATTCCTTCTTTCGAATGGCGGTGGGGAGCGCTTCCAGCTTCTTCCGCGCCGCCTCTTTGTCTTTCTGTGCCTCGTTGATCCACTGGGTGACGACGGCTGGGTCGGCTCCGGCTTCGAGAGCGGCCTGGTAGCGGGCGATCCGGCGCTCACAGCCTTTGATCGCGTTGCGTGCTTGGGCCTGCTCGGGTGTCTGCGTCTCTCGGGTGCTTGCTGCGGCGTCGCCATGGGCTGTCCTGGCAGAAAATCTGCATGCCATGGCCACCGCCGAGGCTGGCGGTCACCTCCATATCGACTACTTCCCGGAGCACCCCTACCTGCCAGATCCGCTGGGTCGAGGGCCACGGACGCACCCACTGGGGCAGACTGGAGCACCACGACCGCTCACACCACTACGTGCCCGGGGGCAGGACGTTCATGACCGGGCGGTCGTGACCGGGAGAATCCGAGGAGCCCCGCGGCCGGATGGTCCTCTCCAGGAACGTGCTGGGTGAGGGTCTGAAATGCGTCTGCGGAGGAGGCGTCGTTGGGGGTGTAGATCTCGAGGCGGTGGTCTGGGCTGTCGGGTTGGAGCCAGACGTGGTAGGCGATGCTCGCGGCGCCGATGGTGGGGTGTTGCAGGTGCATGTCGCCGGTGGTGCAGTCGGCGACTTCACCGGTTGCCCACATCGTGGCGAACTGGTCACTGCGCATCGTGAGCTCGCCGATGAGGTTCGCCAGGCGCGCGTCGGTCGGGTAGCGCCCGGCTGTGAGTCGCAGGTAGGCGACGTGGACGCGGGCGAGCTCCTCCCAGTTGCGGTGTAGATCTCTGGTGAGAGGGTCCAGGAAGAACATCCTCGGAATCGAGGGACGAGACTGCGGGTGGTGGGGCGCCTCGTAGTCGACGTGTTCGGCGAGGAGTGCGTGGCCGGTGCGGTTCCAGGCGAGTACGTCTCCGCGTCTGCCCAGCACGATGGCCGGGGTCGTCTCGGCCAGCGCTGCGAGCAGTGCGAGAACCCGTGGATGGGGCTTCTCCTCAGGAGGTTCGGCCAGGCCGGGCCGTGAGGATCGCCGGGCCAGATTGTGAAGGTGTGCGCTCTCCACTGGGTCCAGTTCCAGCACACGTGCGAGTGCGTCGAGAACCTGTTCGGAAGCCGTCTCTGCCTGGCCCTGCTCCAGTCGGGTGTAGTAGCCGGCACTGACCCCTGCCAGGTGGGCAAGCTCCTCGCGGCGTAGCCCCGGTACGCGCCGGGCGGTCCCATAGGTGCGCAGCCCGATCTGGTCCGGGGTCACGCGATCGCGGCGGCTCTTCAAGAACGCTCCGAGGCTTTCCACGACATCGAGACTAGGCGGCCTCCGCCCGCGGCTGGGTGTACCTGATGGGTGTACCCACGGCAGGTGGCTGGCTGTTGGATGCGCCGGTATCGAGCGTTGCCTGCATGACGCAACACACCACCCGCGGCAGCGGTGTCCGGGCCTGGCTCGGTCTGCTTGTCGTCCTCGGTCCCGTGCTCCTGGTCTCGATGGACGGCTCCATCTTGTTCCTCGCCATGCCGAGGGTCAGCCAAGCGCTCAACCCCAGCGCGGGCCAGGCACTGTGGATCCTGGACAGCTACGGCTTCGCCGTGGGCTCCCTGCTCATCGCGTTCGGGAACATCGGCGACCGGTACGGCCGACTCAAGCTCCTCATGGCCGGCGCGACCTGTTTCGGTATCGGCTCGGCAGCCGCCGCATTCGCCCCCACTCCCGAGCTCCTCATCGCTGCCCGTGCCCTGATGGGGGTCGCGGGAGCCACCCTGCTTCCGTCCGCCCTGGCGGTGCTCAGCGAGCTGTTCACCGATCCGAAGCGACGGGCGCAGGCCATCGGCATCTTCGCCGCCGCCTTCGCCGCGGGATTCGCGATCGGCCCCGTCATCGGAGGCGTCCTGTTGGAACGCTTCTGGTGGGGATCGGTCTTCTTGATCAATCTTCCCGTCATCGTCCTGTTCCTGTGCTGCGCACCCGCCCTGCTCAGGGATGTACGGGCCACCCGGCCCGGCCGAATCGACGTCCTCAGCGTGGCGACCTCGGCAGTCGGTCTGCTCCTGGCGGCCTACGGTCTCAAGCACGCTGCAGCCGAGGGCCTCTCGGTCTCGGCGGTGCTCGCCGGACTTGCCGGGATCGTCGTGCTCGTATGGTTCGGAGCGCGCCAGCGGCAGCTGGACCATCCGCTCATCGACTTCTCGCTGTTCCGCGACCGGGTCTTCGCCATCGCGGTGATCACCGGCCTGCTGCCCCTGGCCGCATGGTCGGCATCCGCCTACCTGGCCGGCATCTACCTGCAGTCCGTCCTCGGCATTCCCGTTCTGCAAGCCGCACTGCTGGCGCTGCCGGGGGCCGTCGCGCTCACCACGACCTGCATCGTGACCCCAGCGGTGGTCGATCGCATCGGCAAGCGCACCGCCTTGCTGGTCTGCCACTTCTCCATCGCCATCGGACTCCTCCTTCTCCTGCCCATCACCGTCACCGGTGGGATCGGCTGGTACGTCCTTTCCACAGCGATCGCCGGCATCGGCTACGGCATCTCGTTCGCGGTCGTCGCCGACACCGCCGTCGGTGCGGTTCCGCCCGAGCGGGCAGGCTCAGCCGGGGCGATCGCCGAGACCAGTAACGAGATCGGCAACGCCCTCGGTATCGCACTCCTCGGCTCGCTTGCCGCCCTGCTGTTCCGGCTCCAAGGCCCCGGCCTCGCGCCGACCCTCGACGAAACGCTTCAACTCCCAGGCCTGGCAGAAACGCTGGTCACCAGCGCCAAGTCAGCCTTCGTCGCCGGCCTGCACGTAGCGGCAGCCGCGGCCGGCCTGCTTCACCTCGCGCTCGGCGTCGTCGCTTTCCGCCGGCTGCCCCGCTCGACCGGAGACGACGTTCCTGCCAAGCAGCCAACGGTAGAGCCGCGGCGCTAGCTAGCCGCCGCAGCTCAGGTCCTTCGCGGGCAGCCGGCCCGTGGTCAGGTACCGCGTGACGCTGGCATCCGCACAGGACGGGCCGGCCACCACCACGCCGTGGCCCTCACCGCCGGCCACTGTAACCATCCGCGCACCGTGCAGCGCCCGCCGCATGCCCTGCGCCATGGCCAGCGTCGCCTGCGGGTCCCACTGGTTCTGCACGATCAGCGCGTTGACGTCGTTGCTCACCACGGTGGCCGGCTCGCTTCCCGCCGACTTCCAGAACGCGCACGGCTGAATGTTGGCCCCCAGGTCGCCGGCCAACGGGTACTTGGCTCGGTCTCGGATCGCGTCCCGGCGGTACTGCTCGGGGTTGCGCGGCCAGCTACGGGTGTCGCCGCAGAAGACGGCCCACACGGCGGCGGACTGGTTGTCCGCCGGAACGTCCGCACCGAACGCCCCCGCCTCCGCGTCGGCGGACGGGGTCGGGACGGAGTCCGGCATCGCCGTCGCAGTCGGCGTGGCCGGCGCGGGCGGTCCGCCCGCGGCCGCGGCCTTCAACGCGACGATCCACGGGGTGACGGTCGCGACGTGGACGAACGCACCGTACTCGGAACGGATGGCGCCGCCGCTGAGCGCCCCGCCCGTCGTCGGGACGGGCGTGCGGTCGGCGCGGGCGATGAGCTCCCCGTACGTCTTCCGGACCTCCGCCGGAGTCGGGCCCAGCCCGTACGTGGCGTTGCGCGCGGCGGCCCACTCGGTCCACCGGGTGAAGGCGAGTTCGGCCCCCGCCGACCACCCCCGGAACATCCCTCGCCACGCGAGCTTCGGATCGAGCGCGCTGTCGAGCACGAACCGGTCCGAATGCCGGGGGAACATCTGCGTGTAGACGGCGCCCAGGTACGTGCCGTACGAGTACCCGAAGTAGGAGATCTTCCTCTCGCCCAGTGCCGCCCGGACGACGTCCATGTCCCGTGCCGTGTTGCGGGTGGTGATGTGCGGCAGCACGTCACCCGCCTTGGCCCGGCACTTGTCGGCCACCATCCGGGCCCGGGCCACGTCCTTCGCGAACATCCTTGCGGTGTAGGGGTGCTGGAAGGTCTGTTCGTCGCCCGTCAGGTCGCAGCCGATCGGCGAGCTCTGCCCGACCCCGCGCGGGTCGAAGCCGACCAGGTCGAACCGGTCTCGTACCTCCGCCGGCAGCAGCGGCTCCATCTCCATGGGCATGGTCAGTCCCGGAACGCCCGGGCCCCCAGGATTCATCAGCAGCACGCCGTGCCGCTCCTTCGTACTGCCCGCCTTGATCCGCGATATCGCGAGGTCGATCTTCCGGCCCCCGGGGTCGCTGTAGTCCAGCGGCACCTTGACCTTCGCGCACTCGAACGCCGCCGGCCGGCCCGTATCGCAGCGCTGCCAACGGAGTTTCTGCTGCGCGTACTGCTGGAGCGGATCCCCCGCCGCGATCGCCGTCACGGGGCTGAGCGCTGCCATCACGGTCGTCACCGCGCCGACCGTCAGCACGGAAATCGTTCGTCCACCTCGTAGAGCCATGCCAGTCCTCTGTACAGAATCAGTGTCTCGGATCGCCTCCAGTCTCTGTTCCGCCCCACTCGTACCTCGTACGGCGCGGGGATGGGCTCGTGATCCATCTCGTGGCGTACGACGACGCACCGACGTCCTGCTGGAGTCCTGCTCCTTGTCGTTCATCGGTCAGGGTGGGCGGCCGATCGGCCACCTACCGGCAGTAAGCCGTGGACACCCCGGCCCGCAGCGCAGCGATGGCACAGGCGGCCTCAGCGCCGCCGGCGCGGCCGATCGCTGTGTCGTCGGCGCCCGGGCGGAAGCGGTCAACACGGTTGCCGCGTTCCGGCATTCGCCGGGATGGGTGACGAAGCCGACCTTGTTGCGCACCACGCCGACCGGGCTGCCGCTCTTCGCGACCGCCCACACCGGCGGACGGAAGCCAACGGCAAGGCGGTGTCAATTAGTTGACGCCCCGCCACCGTCGGCACCCACACGCAGACAGCAGGGGCCCGGTGTGATCGGCCCATGCAGTGGTTCGGCGGTGTCGGCGGTGGTACGGGTGGATCGGCGCGGGTCGAGCGCCCGACCGGTGGCCAAGTTCTTGTCGGCGGCGAGCTCCTCGGGAGCGGCAGTGGCGGCCAGGCCGGCGCGTCGTCCCACTCGGCGCGGCCTCCCTATCTTCCGGGCTTGTCGGATCAGCGCGCGGATCCCCCGTCCCCTAGGGGTTAGGGAAGGGATACCCGGCGTCGCGCGTCCAGCAGGATCCGGAAGAGAGGACCTAGTAGTGCTTGGTCAGGTTCGTATCGGGGTGGGTATGTCGTGGTGGCAGGTGGGGCAGGCGCCGGTCCAGAGGGCGAGGAGGGTCTGCGGTTCGCGGACTACTCGGTAGAGGCTCAGGCCGGCGCCGTGTCTTTTGGGGGCACGGGCCAGTCGTTGCAGGGTGCAGAAGGCGTGCGCGACGGAGGCGAGGGTGACGTGGTGGTGTCAGCCGTTCCAGGTGCGGCCCTCGAAGTGGGCCAGGCCGAAGGCCTGCTTCATCTCGCGGTAGTCGTGCTCGATACGCCAGCGGAGCTTGGCAAGCCGGACCAGGGTGGTCAGCGGGGGGTCGTCGGGCAGGTCGGACAGCCAGAACTGGACCGGCTCGCTCTCCCCGGCGGGCCACTCGGCCAGCAGCCAGCACTCAGGCGGTTCCGGGCTGTCGGTGGCCTGCCGGATCTCGCGCCCGGCAGGCCGGACCCGCAGGGCCACGAACCGCGAGTACATGCGCTTGAAGCCGGAACGGCCGGTGCCGGGCCGGGATCCCTCACGCCACTGGACGGGCCGTGCGGCCTTCCGCCCCGTCGCGATGACCAGCTCTTTCACCGAGGAGGCGGACGCAGGGGACGCCCCGGCACTTCGGGACTACACGCCGGTCAAGTGCCTCGCGCTGATCGCGTGCCTGGTACACAAGGCGAGGATGCGGGTCCGTGACGACCTGGCGACGATGTTCTGCAAGCGAGTGGCCACGAAGATCAAGAAGGCCAAGATGGGGCTGGAGGAGATCCGGCTGGCCGAGCGGGAGATCGCCGAGGCCCTGATCGGGAACTACCGCACCGTGCTCAAGGACATCGACGCTGACGGCCCGGTCCAGCTGGCGCTGGCGAAGGCCGCGGAGATGACCGCCGAGGCGAGGGCGGCCCTTGAGGGGCTGGATGAGGAGGCGTCGGCCGACGACGTGGTCCGGCGGCTGGGCGGGAAACGATCTGGCCGCCGCGCGCGGGGACGTGGCGACCGGGCCGGTCGCCCGTCTGCTCGACTATGACGCCCGGCACCAGTCGCAGCTCGTCCACACGCTGTCGTGCTGGCTGGACGCTTTCGGTGACGTGGGTGCCGCGTCCGCCATGGCGCGTACGTGCACCCCAACACCTTCCGGTACCGACTGTGCCGGGTCGCAGAGGTCGGTGAGATCAATCTAGACGACCCTGGCGAGCGGTTCGGGGCGACGCTGCAACTCCGGCTCCACCTGCCCGGCACCATGAGGAGAAGCACCGCAACGAGTCAACATTCGTCCGCACCGCTCGAATACCACCTGAAGATTCGTGGATCTCGACGAATCGGCTGCGTCACCTGATGTCCAGGATGGGCCGTCAACCCCGACACAGCGGTACGGAGGTAGCCATGACCGCAGTGGTCACCGAGGACACCTGGACGTCTGAGCGGGTCAACCGGACAGCAACGATCACGATGGTGGTCATGCTGTGCGCCTGGTCGATCGACTACATCGACCGGTTCTCCATCAGCATGGCTCTGCCGTCGATCGGCGAGGAGTTCCATCTCGGCAAGACCGCGCAGGGCTCGCTGGTCACCGTCTTCGCGCTGGTCTACATGATCTGCCAGATACCGGCCGGCTACCTGGCCGATCGGTATGGCTCCCGCAAACCGATGCTGATCACGCTCGTGCTGTGGTCGCTGTTCACCGCTTTGACCGGGATGGCCGGCACCTTCGGTCTGCTCCTGCTGTTCCGTGGCCTGTTCGGTGCTTGTCAGGGTGCCTTCCCGGCGGCGTCGTTCAAAGCCATCGCGGAACGGACGACACCGGAGAGACGGGGGACCGCCACCAGCGTGATGTTGTCCGCCAGTGGGATCGCCGGCCTCGCCCCCCTGCTCGTCGCCCCACTGCTGACAGCCATCGGCTGGAGGCACACCTTCCTCTGGATGGCGGGTTGTGGCGCGGCCATCGGCATCGGGCTGTGGGCGCTCCTGCCCAAGGCGTTGCCGGACCGGCTCAGCCGGCTGCCGCAAACGGCGGTGACGACGCCCGAAGTCTCGCGTGCGCAAGTGCTGAAGTCCCCGGGTGTGTGGAAGTTCGCCGTGCTTTTCTGCGCGATGAACATGCTCAGCTACGGCCTGGTCACCTGGGTGCCCAGCTACCTGCTCGAGGCCAGGCACCTGTCGCTGAACGCGACCGGCGTGCTGTCGGCGATCCCGAGTCTGGTGGGCTTCGCGACGACCATCTTCGGCGGCTGGCTGTTCGACCGGTACTTCCATGACAAGGCCAGGTGGTACCTGGTGTCCATAGCGACGGTGACCTCCGTCCTGCTCGCCCTGATGGTGTCGGCGGGCAGCGCGGCGACATTCACGGTCTACGAGACGTTGGCCATCGGAGTGTTCGGGATGGCGACGATGTGCGTCTTCGGCCTTCCGCTGCGGGTGCTTCCCACGGCGGTGGCCGGACTCGGTGCCGGGATGACGAACTTCGGCGGCCAGGTCGCCGGCGTCATCGCGCCGCTGGCGATGGGCTGGCTGGCGGACACGTTCTCCTACACCGCGGCGTTCGGCTTCCTGATCTGCACCACGCTGCTCACCGCAGTGCTCGCGTTCTGGGTGCCGCAGCGCGCCGAAGAGTTCGACTTCCCGTCGACCGGCACCAAGTAGCCGACCGGCGCACCAGCAAACATATCCAGCCGGACAGAAAGTCCACACCGTAAAGACAGAAGGGATCACCCCGTGGTCACCGAATCGGAAGTGGTCGCGACAATCACCGCCCGAGCGGCGGAAGTCGGCGTCCGCGTCTGGCTGCACGCGGCCGATCTGGACGGCCCGCGACAGATGGGCATCGACGCCGAGGAGCCGGTGGTCACCGCGTCCGTTTTCAAGGTTCCCGTGGCCGTGGAACTCGCCCGGCAGGCGGCCGACGGTGAAGTCGACCTCGCGGAGCGGATCGCGGTGGCACCGGGACATCCGACCGCCAGCCCGTACGGCCTTGCGACGTTCCGCCACGACGTCACGATGTCCTGGTACGACCTGGCCGTCCTGATGATCGGCATCAGCGACAACGTCGCCACAGACCTGATCCTCGGGAAGGTGGGAAAGGCCGCGGTCGCCAAGACACTGCGGCGGCTCGACCTCCCGCACACGGCCGTCCCCCACGACTGCGGGGAGCTGTTGCGCACGATCGGCGAGGACCTCGGGATCGACTACCAGGACGACGAACGGATCCTGGCCGCGTTGCCAGCCGAACAACTCGCCAAGCTGAGTGCGTTGACACCCGAAGAGACCTGCCGGACCACCGCCGCGGAAAGCACCCGGTTGCTGGGCCTGATCTGGCGTGACGAAGCAGCGCCCGCGGCGGCGTGCGCCGACGTCCGGCGCTGGCTGGAACTGCAGCTGTGGCCGCACCGGCTGCGCTCCGGCTTCGCGGACGACGACGTCAGGATCAGCGGCAAGACCGGAACGCTGCCCTCGCTGCGCAACGAGATCGGCGTGGTGGAGTACCCGGACGGCGGCCGGTACGCAGTCGGTGTCTTCACCAGGGCCGTCGACGCCCGATCGAGAGTTCCCGAACGTGACGCCTTCATCGGGTTCGCCGCCGCCCGGGCGGTGGACTGGCTTCGGCGGTAACCCGTACCGGCGCCCTGGGCCACCGCCGCCGGCGGACCGGTCGAGGCGTTCAGGTTCGTGTACTCGGATGGATCTGCCGCCCCGGATTCGTCGCGCGAGACGAACGGACCGTCCGGTAAAGCTCCTAGGGTCGCCAGCAGCGAGGCTAGGAGGCGAAGCATGCGGACACTGTTGCGGGGCGGTCGCGTCATCGACCCGGCTACGGGCTTTGACGGCACGGCTGACGTACTGGTCTCCGACGGCGAGGTCATCGCCGTCGGAGACGGGCTGCCGGCTGCCGACGACCAGGTCGACATTGATGTCGCCGGGTACATCGTGGGGCCCGGGTTCATCGATCTGCACAGCCACGTGCACTCCATCGCGGGCCAGCGGCTGCAGGCGATGGACGGCGTCACGACGGCGCTCGATCTGGAAGCCGGGATGATGCCCGTCGAACGGGCCTACGCCGAGGCG
This sequence comes from Streptomyces sp. NPDC001020, assembly GCF_053599115.1. Taxonomy (NCBI): domain Bacteria; kingdom Bacillati; phylum Actinomycetota; class Actinomycetes; order Kitasatosporales; family Streptomycetaceae; genus Streptomyces; species Streptomyces sp. NPDC001020. The sequence continues at coordinate 104,227 of NZ_JBSFLQ010000007.1, forward strand.
GCCGCGGCGGGACGCCCGCTGCACTACGGCTTCTCGGCCTCCTGGGGTTCCGCGCGGGCCAAGGTGCTCGCCGGCATCGAACCGGACGCGAACATCAACACCGGGCTTGCCGTGCTCGGGAATCCGGCCTGGCAGCGGTCCTCGTCGAAGGCCGAACTGGCCGCCTGGCTGTCCCTTGTGGAGGGTGAGCTGGCGGCGGGCGCGCTCGGCGTCGGCGTGTTGCTCGGGTACGCCCCGGCCAGCGATCCGGCCGAGTTCCTGGCGTTGGCGAAGCTGGCCAAGCAGGCCGAAGCGCCCACGTACACGCACGTCCGCGAGCTGGTCGAGATGGACCCGGCCACGCCGGTCGACGGGTCGCAGGAGATCGCGATCGTCGCGGCCGAGACCGGTGCCGCGATGCACCACTGTCACGTCAACAGCACGTCCGGACGGCACGTCGACCGGGTGCTCGCCGCGCTGGAGTCGGGTCGTTCCGCCGGGTCGCGGGTGACGATTGAGGCCTATCCCTACGGTGCAGGCAGCACCGGCATCGGCGCGGCTTTCCTTTCGCCCGAGCGGCTCAAGATGAAGGGCCTCGACCCGACGCGCGTGCTGATGCTGGAGACCGGCGAGCGGATCGCCGATGAGGCCCGGCTGCTGCAGGTCCGCACCGAGGACCCGGGTGCGCCGTGCATCCTCGAGTTCCTCGACGAGCAGAGCCCGAAGGACCGGGACCTGCTGCACCAGACGCTCGCCTTCCCGGATTCGATCGTCGCGAGCGACGCCATGCCGGTGTACTGGCGAAACGCCGGCAACGAATCCACCGAATGGCCGCTGCCCCCTGGCGGTGCGACGCACCCGCGCACGGCGGGCACGTTCTCCAAGTCGCTGCGGTTGATGGTGCGCGAGGCCGGGGTCTGGACTTGGCTGGAGGCGTTCCGGCGCTGCTCCTACCTGCCCGCGCGGGTGCTCGACGAGGTCGCGCCCGGCGCGCGGACCAAGGGCAGGCTGAACGTCGGCGCGGACGCGGACATCGTCGTCCTCGACCCCGCCACCATCACCGACACGGCCACGTACTTCGATTCGACCCGGCCCTCGGTCGGCGTCCGGCACCTGTTCGTCGCGGGCACCCCAGTGGTCCGCGACGGACAGCTGCTCACCGACGCGTACCCTGGCCAGCCGCTGCGAGGGGAGCCACGATGATGGAATTCAACTTGGAAGCTTTGCTCACCGACATCGAAACGTTGGTGTGCTGCGAATCCCCGTCGTCCGACCTCGACGCGGTGGCGCGCAGCGCCGAGGTGCTGGCGGACCTCGGCAAGGCGTTGCTCGGCGTGGAGCCGGAGCGGATCGTCCTCGACGGCCGGACGCATCTGCGCTGGCGGTTCGGCGACGGCCCGGCGCGCGTGCTGCTGCTCGGCCACCACGACACGGTCTGGCCGCTGGGTTCCCTGGAAACGCACCCGTTTTCCGTGGCAGACGGGGTCTTGCGGGGGCCGGGCTGCTTCGACATGAAGGCGGGCGTCGTGATGGCGCTGCATGCGGCCGCGGCATTGCCGCGCCGGGCCGGATTGTCCATTTTGGTCACTGGCGACGAGGAGCTGGGCTCACCGTCGTCGCGAGGGCTGATCGAGGACGAGGCACGCGGCTGCGAGGCGGCGTTCGTGCTGGAGGCTTCGGCGGACGGCGGCGCGATCAAGACCCGGCGCAAAGGCGTTTCCCACTACCGGATCGAGGTGACCGGCCGCGCCGCGCACGCCGGGCTCGAACCGGAGAAGGGGATCAACGCCGGGATCGAGATCGCGCACCAGGTGCTCGCGGTCGCCGCACTCGCCGATGCGGAGCGCGGGACCAGCGTGGTGCCGACAGTGCTTTCGGCTGGCACGACGGTCAATACCGTGCCGGTGGCGGCCGCGGTCGAGGTCGACGTGCGGGTGTGGGACGAGGAGGAACAGCTCCGCGTCGACCGGGCGGTGCGGGCGTTGCAGCCGGTGCTGGCGGACGCACAGGTGCGGATCAGCGGCGGGATCAACCGTCTGCCGCTGGATGCCGATTCTTCGGCCGCGTTGTTCGGGCTGGCGCGGGAGTTGTCCGCGGAAATGGGGCTGCCGAAACTGACCGAGGCGACCGTCGGCGGTGCTTCGGACGGCAACTACACCGCGGGTCTGGGAGTGCCGACTCTCGACGGTCTCGGCGCGGTCGGCGGCGGGGCGCACGCGGATCACGAACATGTCCTGATCGAAGAATTGCCGTGGCGGACCACGTTGCTGTTCGCGCTGGTGGAAAACGTGTTGGCGAAGGGGAGTCCGTCGATTCTGACGAATCCGGCGAACAATTCTGGTCGAGCCCGACGGTGACTCTCCGGGGCAAGCCGGGAAAGGAGCATCCCGTGACGAATCTTGCGATGAACACGGAACGGCCGGTCACATCGGAAACTTGCGACGAGGCGGTCGCGGCCGCGCGGGCGGCGGCCGCCGCGTCGGGGGTCGAGGTACGGGAGATCACCGAGATGGCCGAACTGACCGCGGTCGGAGTGCTATTCGAGACGATCTGGCGGTCGGCGCCAGGCACCCGGCCGGTGACCACGGAGCTGCTGCGCGCGCTGTCGGCGGCCGGGAATTACGTGGCTGGCGCGTTTGTCGGCGGCGAGCTGCTCGGCGCGTGCGTCGGATTCTTCGGAAATCCCGGGAAAGGCAGTCTGCACAGTCACATCGCCGGAGTCGCCAAGGCCGGTGCGGGCCGCGGAATCGGGTATGCACTGAAATTGCACCAGCGCGGCTGGGCATTGGCGCAAGACGTCTCGGCGATCAAGTGGACGTTCGATCCGCTGGTGCGCCGCAACGCCTATTTCAACCTCGGCAAACTCGGTGCGCTCCCGGTGCTGTATCTGCGCGACTTCTACGGGCCGATGACGGACGGCATCAACGGTTCGGGCGACACCGACCGGCTGATGGTGTCCTGGGACCTGGCCGGCACGGCAGTGCGGGCCGCCGCGTTCGGCGAGCCCATCCGGACCGATGCGAAGGCCCTGCTCGAGCGGGGCGCTGCCGTGGCGCTCTCGGTGGACGCCGACGGCGGCCCGGCGACGGGCTCGGCAGATGCCCCGGTGGTGGTCGTCGCCGTCCCGGCCGACATCGAAGGCTTGCGCGGCACCGACCCCGGCAAAGCAGCCGCGTGGCGGGCCGCGCTGCGCGAAACGCTCGGCGGACTGATGTCCGCCGGGGGCCGGGTGAACGGCTTCGACCGGGCCGGCTTTTACGTGATTTCCAAGGAGGAGCAGTGAAACTCAGCGGTGTGGAACTGCGCCGGGTGCGGATGCCGCTCGTCGCCCCGTTCCGGACTTCGTTCGGCACCCAGTCCGCGCGCGAACTCCTGCTGCTGCGGGCGGTGACGCCGGCGGGCGAGGGCTGGGGCGAGTGCGTGACGATGGCCGGCCCGCTGTACTCGTCGGAGTACAACGACGGCGCCGAGCATGTGCTGCGCCACTACCTCGTCCCGGCGCTGCTGGCCGCAGAGGACGTGACCGCGGCGAAGGTGACGCCGTTGCTGGCCAAGTACAAGGGCCACCGGATGGCGAAGGGCGCGCTGGAGATGGCGGTGCTCGACGCCGAACTCCGCGCGAGCGAGCGATCCTTCGCGGCCGAGCTGGGGTCGGTGCGGGACACCGTGCCGTGCGGTGTCTCGGTCGGGATCATGGACACGATCCCGCAGTTGCTCGACGTCGTGGGCGGGTACCTGGACGACGGCTACGTGCGGATCAAGCTGAAGATCGAACCGGGCTGGGACGTCGAGCCGGTGCGCGCGGTCCGCGAACGCTTCGGCGACGACGTGTTGCTGCAGGTGGACGCCAACACCGCCTACACCCTGGGCGATGCGCCGCAGCTGGCCGGCCTCGATCCGTTCGGCCTGTTGCTGATCGAGCAGCCACTGGAAGAGGAGGACGTTCTCGGCCACGCCGAACTGGCGCGCCGGATCAAGACGCCGATCTGCCTGGACGAATCGATCGTGTCGGCGCGCGCGGCGGCGGACGCGATCAAGCTGGGCGCGGTCCAGATCGTGAACATCAAGCCGGGTCGGGTCGGCGGTTACCTCGAAGCGCGGCGGGTGCACGACGTGTGCGCGGCGCACGCGGTTCCGGTGTGGTGCGGGGGGATGATCGAGACCGGCCTCGGCAGGGCGGCGAACGTCGCGCTGGCCTCGCTGCCGGGCTTCACGCTTCCCGGGGACACCTCCGCGTCCGACCGGTTCTACCGGACCGACATCACCGAGCCGTTCGTGCTGTCCGACGGGCACCTGCCGGTGCCGACCGGTCCGGGCCTCGGCGTGGCGCCGATTCCGGAGCTGCTCGACGAGGTGACCACCGCGAAGGTGTGGATCGGTTCGTAGCCCGGCACGAATTCCGGGGGTAGATTCGGCCGAATCGAACAACCCGGTTCGACCGAGGCCGGGTCTACCTTCGGGGAGTGCTGACACCCGTGCCGACCAAGGCGCACACGAGTCTGGGTCGCGTCCTCGAAGCCCTCGGGGACGTGCTCCTCGAGCCGGTCGCCGTCGGGCGGGACACCCGGCGGCAGCTCGGCGGCGTGGTGATCCACGATCCGCACGACGACGCCGAGTTCCCCGCCAAGGCGGTCGTCCTCGGGGTCGGCGTGCGCGAAACCGACGCGATCGCGAAGCTGCTGCACACCGTCGGCGAACGTGGGGCGGCCGCGCTGGTCGTGCGGTCGCCGGTCTCCGCGTCGACGGAGCTGGTCCGAGCGGCCAACTCCACCGGGGTCGCGCTGCTCGGGCTGGCCAGCGGGGCGTCGTGGGCGCAGCTCGCCGCGATGCTCCGCACGTTGCTCGCCGAGGGCGACGTCGGCGATGTTTCCCCGCAGACGCTCGGCGGGATACCGTCCGGCGATCTGTTCGCGCTCGCCAACGCGGTCGCCGCGCTGCTGGACGCGCCGGTCACCATCGAGGACCGCAACTCGCGCGTGCTCGCGTTCTCCGGCCGCCAGGACGAGGCCGATCCTTCCCGCGTCGAAACGATTCTCGGTCGCCAGGTGCCCGAACGGTTCACCCGCGAGTTGGAGAAGGAAGGCGTTTTCGAACGCCTTTACCGGGACCACTGGCCGGTTTACGTCTACCCGGACGGCTACGACGAGAACATCGCCATGCCTAGGGTCGCGGTCGCGGTCCGAGCCGGCGACGAGGTCCTCGGCTCGATTTGGGCCGCAGTCGACAACGAGCTCAGCGAGGAACGTACCGCGGCGTTGGTCGACGCCTCGAAGATCGTTGCGCTGCATATGCTTCGGCTGCGCGCGGGTGCCGATGTCGAGCGCCGGTTGCGGGCCGATCTGGTGAGCACCGCGCTCGAAGGCGGCTCCGGCGCGCCGGAAGCCATCGCACGCCTCGGGTTGCTGGGGCAGCCCACCATCGTGCTCGCCATGGGACTCCTCGAGGTCCCCGACGACGACCTCCGGCTCGTAGCGGAACGCCAGAGAGTCGCCGACGCGTTCGCCATGCACCTCAGCGCCGTCCAGCCCCGGTCGGCGGTAGCGCTTGTCGGCGATGTCGCGTACGGCATCGTCCCGATGCCCGGGAACCACGGCGATTGCCGCGAACGCTCGGTGCGGGTCGCGTCGACCTTCCTGGAACGCACCGGCCGCCGGGCCGCCGCCGCAATCGGCGTCGGACCGCTCGCGCTCGACGGCTCGGGCCTGCGCGCATCCCGCGACGGGGCCGACCGCGCTTTGCGCGTGTTGCTCACCAACGGCGGCACAAAGCGAGTGATCACCGCCGAGGACGCGCACATCGAAGCGCTGATGCTCGAATTGGCGGACCTCTCCGCGGCACGCGGCGATGTCGCGACCGGGCCGATCGCGCGGCTGCTGGCCTACGACACGAAGCATCAATCGCAGCTCGTGCACACGCTGCGGTGCTGGCTCGATTCTTTCGGCGACATCGGTGCCGCGTCGGCCGTCGCGTACGTGCATCCGAGCACATTCCGGTACCGGTTGCGCCGACTCGTCGAGGTCGGCGGAATCGATCTCGACGACCCGCGAGACCGGTTCGCGGCGATGGTGCAGCTGCATTTGCTGCCGCGGGAGGGAAAAGCCCTTCCGGTTGAAGAGGCTTGACCGCCGTCCCGGTTGCTCCCCGGACCCGTTCCCGGGTCCCCGAGCGCGACGCATTCATCGGTTTCGCCGCGGCGACGGCAGTGGAGTCGCTGCGCACAGCCTGATCCGTCCGGGCGGAGGAACTTTCCCCGCGCTCTCCTCGGTCCTGACGAACAAGTGACGCAGACCACCAACCTAGCATTCCGGAAACGCCGGACCATCCTCACCCGGACGGAAGGTGCACATGTCGAAAATTTCTGAAATCGAGACTTGGCTCCAGGAGAACTTCGCCGCTCTGTTGACCGAGCATCAGGTTCCCGGCGCCGCGATCGCGGTGCTCGTCGACGGCGAGGTGGTCGACCACGCGGCGGGCGTCCTGAACAAGGCCACCGGGGTGGAGTCCACTGTGGACTCGCTGTTCCAGATCGGGTCGATCACCAAGGTGTGGACGACCACCCTGATCATGCAGCTGGTCGACGAGGGCCGCCTCGTCCTCGACCGGCCGGTGCGCGACTACCTGCCGGAGCTCGCCCTCGGCGACGACAAGGCCGCGGCCGCGATCACCGTCCGGCAGCTGACCTGCCACACCGCCGGCTTCGAGGGCGACATCTTCACCGACACCGGGCCTGGCGACGACGCGGTGGAGAAGCTCATCGCGACGCTGTCCGACGTGCCGCAGCTCTTTCCGCCGGGCGAGCGGTTCTCCTACAACAACGCCGGCTACTGCGTGCTCGGCCGCATCATCGAGGTGCTGCGCGGCAAGTGCTGGGACGACTGCGTGCGCGACCACCTCTTCGTGCCGCTCGGCCTGACCCACGCCGCAGCTGGTCCCTACGACGCGATCCGCTACCGCGCCGCGATCGGCCACGTCGCCCCGAAGCCGGGCGAGGAGCCGGTGCCCGCGCCGATCTGGGCGCTCACCCGCTCGAACGCCCCGGCCGGTTCGACGCTCGCGATGCGCCCGCGGGACCTGTTGACCTTCGTCCGAATGCACCTGAACGACGGCAAGGCCGACGACGGCACCCAGGTGCTGTCGCCGGAGTCGCTGGCCGCGATGCGCGAGCCGCAGGTGGAGGTGCCCGCGCTCGGCATCATGGCCGGCCACTGGGGTCTCGGTTGGATGCTCTTCGACTGGGAGGGCGACGAGGTGATCGGCCACGACGGCGGCACCATCGGCCAGTCGGCGTTCCTGCGCGTTGTGCCGGAGCGTAACGTCGCGGTCGCGTTGCTGACCAACGGCGGGCAGCCGCTGCAGGTCTACCAACAGGTCCTCGGCAAGCTGCTTGACGAACTCGCCGACGTCAAGCTCCCGGCACTGCCGGAGCCGAACCCCGCGGCCGCCCAGGCCGACCTGTCCCGGTACGTTGGCGAATACTCGTCGATGGTCGCCGATACCGTCGTTACCGCGGAAGACGGCAAGCTGTGGATGGAGCGCACCCCGAAGGGGATCTTCGCCGAACTCGGCGGTGGGCCCCCGGCGAAGGAGGAACTGCTGCCCTACCTCGGCGACACGTTCGTCGCCAACGTCCCGCAGGTCCCGGGTGTCTATATGGCACACGCGTTCGTCGGCGACGACGGCACCGGCCGCGCCCAGTTCCTCCACACCGGACGCGCCGACCGACGGAGGTCCCAGTGAGTGAGATCCGTGAACAGATCGAAGCCGTCTTCGCCGAAGCCGGCGCGGAAGGGTTCCTGCACGCTCGCGAAGTCGGCGTGCCGGACGGACCCGACGTGTCGGCGGGCGGCGACGACCCGGTGGTGCTGGCGTCGGTGTTCAAGATTCCGGTGGCCGTCGCCTACGCCCGCGAAGTCGTGGCGGGACGGCTCGACGAGACCGAGCAGACGTTGGTGACCGCACGGTACCGGATCGGCGGTATCGGCACCGCGGGCTGCGCCGACGATGTCGAGATGAGTTGGCGCGACCTCGCGCACTTCATGCTCACGATGAGCGACAACGCCGCGACCGACCTGGTGTTCCACCGCGTGGGCCAGGAAGCGGTGGACCGGGTGCTGGCCGACCTCGGGCTGGCCCGCACCCGGCTGATCGGTTGCTGCGAGGACCTGTTCGCATCCGTCGTGGCGGACCTCGGCGGGAACTCGGACTCCGACCTCGAAGCGCTGCTGGGCGAGGCCACGCCGGAGCAGATGCTGAAGCTCTCGGTGCGCGACCCGGAACGTACGACGTCGTCGACGCCGCGCGAGATGACTGCGCTGCTCGACGCGATCTGGACCGATCGGGCAGGCGAACCCGAAGCCTGCGAACGGGTCCGCAAGATCATGGCCCAGCAGGTCTGGCCGCACCGGCTGTCGTCCGGATTCCCGTCCGGAGTGCGGATCGCGGCGAAGACCGGGACGCTGCCCGGCGTCCGCAACGAAGCGGGAGTGGTGACCTTGGGGGACGGTCGCCAGTTCGCGGTCGCGGTGTTCACCCGCGCCCATTCCCTCGAAGACCGCCTTCCCGCGGTCGACGCGTCCATCGGCGCCGCCGCCCGGCTGGCTGTCGACCACCTCCACGCGCGCAGAGCGCGACCCGCTAGGAGTGATCGTGTCAAGCCGTCTGCGTGACCGGCGGGGCGGAGGTGAATGTCACGCAGCATCGCCCACAGCACGTCGACCCGGCGGCGGGCGAGCGCGAGCAATGCCTGGGTGTGGTTCAGACCCTCGGCGCGTTTCTTGAGGCAGTAGTCCCTCGACGGGTCCGGTCGCATCATTGCGGACTGCGCGGACATGTAGAACAGCCGGCGCAGGCGCCGGTTGTCACGCTTGGGCCGGGGGTAGTCGCCGGTTCTGCGGCTCGCGGGCGCCAGGCCCGCGTGGAAGGCCAGGCGGCCGGCGCCGCGGTAGCCGGACAGATCACCGACGATGTCTGTCCACCACCCACCGCACCTCGTCGGCCTTCTGCCGGGCGATGTCGATCAGCGTCAGGACCCGGGCCTCGTCGTTGATCACCTTCGTCGAGAACGGCGTCTCGCCGTCGGCGTTCACCGCCATTGCCCAGTGGTGGCCCTTGCCGGCGTCGATGCCGACCCGTATGCGCGTGTGACGCCCGGTCAACCGTGTTGCTCCGTTCCTCCGTGACCAGCACTTCCGCGGCCCGGGGAACCCTGCGCCGACAGGTCCTTAACCGGCGATGCCCGCTGTTCTCCATCAGCAGTCGGAGCGTCCCGGAGGACGGGGCGGCCATTCTCCTGGAGCCATCAACGGCAGACACCCCATCAGCCACACCCGGTCCTCCCGGACCGCCCAACGTTCCTAAGGAAACCCCATGAAAACTGCTCGGCTCACCGCCGCGATGGCGTGCGTGGTGGCCTTGACCGTGAGCGCGTGCGGGGGATCAGCGCAATCCGGGCAGGACCGGACCGCGCATCAGAAACTGACCGACGGCAAGACCTTCACCTATGCCATCTCGTCGGATCCGGGAACGCTCGACCCGGCGATCACCTTGCTTTCGATCGCCCGCGGCGTCGACCAGTTCCTCTACGACGGCCTGATCAACCTCGACACGAAGGGGCAGCCGCAGGCGGCGCTCGCGGAGAAGTGGGAAGCCTCCACGACCACCGCGTCCTTCACCCTGCGCAAGGGCATCACCTGCGCCGACGGCAGCCCGCTGACCGCGAAGGACGTGGCTGGGAGCATCAACTTCGTCGGCGACCCGGCGAACAAGTCGCCGATCGCGGGCGTCACGGTGAAGGCGGGCACGAAGGCGGTCGCCGACGAGGCCGCGGGCACGGTCAAGGTCACCAGCGGCGCGCCGGACGCGTTCCTGCTCCGCAGTCTCGTCAACGTGCCGATCGTCTGCGCGAAGGGGCTGGCCGACCGCAAGACGCTGGCCAAGGGTGAGAATGGCACCGGCATGTTCACTGTGTCCGAGATCGTCCCGAACGACCACTACACGCTGACCCGGCGCAAGGACTACACGTGGGGTCCCGGCCAGTTCGACTCGAAGCAGCCGGGCCTGCCGGACAAGGTGGTCATCCGGGTCATCCCGAACATGACGACGATGTCGAACCTGCTGCTGTCCGGCGAGGTCAACGCCGCCTCGGTCACCGGGCAGGACCAGCAGCGGCTGCGGGCGCGGCGGCTGTTCCACACCGACCTCACCGTTCCGTTCGGGGAACTGTTCTTCAATCAGGCGCCCGGCCGGTTCGGGGCCGACCGGGCGATGCGCCGCGCGCTGGTCCAGGCGCTCGACCTCGCCCAGGTCGGGAAGGTGCTGACCCGGGACGGCAGCGCCCCGGTCAAGGGCATGGTCACCGGTAATCCCTCGCCGTGCGACGGCGATTCGGTCACCGGGAAGATCCCCGGCTTCGACGTCGCCGCGGCCAAGGCCGCGCTCGACGCGGCAGGCTGGAAGCCGGGTCCGGACGGCATCCGGGTGAAGGACGGGAAGCGCCTCGCGCTCACCGCCGTCTACGGCACGCAGCTGGGCCCGACCATGGCTCCTGGCGCCGAGCTGATGCAGCAGGGCTGGAAGAACGTCGGCATCGACGTCACGCTCAAGGGGGTCGACAGTCCGGGCCTCAGCCAGGCACTGTTCGCCACCGGCGAGTGGGACATCTCGATGGCGCCGCTCGGCCTGACCCTGCCGAGCCAGCTGATCCCGTTCGTTTCCGGCGGGGAGCCCCCGAAGGGCACGAACTTCGCGCACATCAAGAACGCCACGTACGACTCGCTGGTCGCCAAGGCGGCTTCGCAGGCCGGGACAGCGGGCTGCACGGACTGGCTGGCCGCTGAATCGGCGCTGTTCGAGAGGCAGGACGTCGTGCAGTTCGCGAACTCGGTGATTCCGACCTTCGGGAACAACGCCCGGTTCGAGATCGCGAACAGCTTCCTGAAGCCGTCCTCCATCCGGATGTACTCCTGATGGCCGGCGCGATCGCCGTTGCGGGCCCGAAGGTCAGCCCCTGGCTGACCTTCGCCGCCCGCCGCCTCGGGCGGTTCGTCGTGTCGCTGTGGGTGCTGATGACGATGGCGTTCCTGATGATCCAGCTCATCCCGGGCGACCCGGTGCGCGCGGCGCTCGGCCTGACCGCGCCGATCGAGCTGGTGAACGCCCGCCGCACCGCGCTCGGGCTGGACCGTCCGCTGTGGCAGCAGTACCTGGACTACTTCGGCGGGCTGTTCCGCGGCGACTTCGGCACGTCGATGCTGAGCGGGCAACCGGTCGGCGACATCATCGCCACCCGGCTGCCCGCGACCTTGCAGCTGGCGTTGCCCGCCTTCGTGGTGGTCATCGCGCTCGCGATCCCGCTCGGCTTGACCTTCGCCGTGCTGACCCGCGGCGGCCGCCGCCGCGGCAGCGAGCTGACCTTCACCTCGACGACCGTGCTGTTCGCCGCGATCCCGGAGTTCCTGGTCGCGGTGGCGCTGGTGGCGTTTTTCGCGGTGCAGCTCGGCTGGTTCCCGGTGGCCGGGCACGACGGTGCGGGCTCACTGGTCCTTCCGATCGTCGCGCTGGCGCTCGGCCCGACGTCGACGCTCTCCCGGATTGTCCGGGTGGAGACGCTTTCCGTACTGGGCAACGATTTCATCCGCACCGCGCGAGCGAAGCGGCTGCCTGCCCGGCTGGTCTACCTGCGGCACGCGCTGCCGAACGCGCTCACCGCGACGCTGACGCTCGGTGGGCTCATGCTCACCACCATGGTCGCGGGCACCGTGCTGGTGGAGAACGTCTTCGCCTGGCCGGGCCTCGGCTCGACGATCTCGCAGTCCATCCTGCAGAAGGATTACCCGCTGGTGCAGGGGATCGTGCTCGTGTACGGCATCGGCGTGCTGCTGGTGAACCTCGTTGTGGACCTGCTGCTGGCGGTCCTCGATCCGCGTTCGACGATCCGGGAGAACTGAGATGGCGAAACGGCGCGGAGCGCAGTGGCTCGCGACCCTGCGCACTCCCTTGGGCGGGTTCGCGGCCGCCCTGCTCCTGCTGGTGCTCGCGGTCGCGGTGCTGGGCCCGATCCTGTGGCAGGACGCGGCTTCGGTGGTCGACACGAACGCGATCGGCCAGGGTCCATCTGCGCAACATTGGGTCGGCACCGACGAACTGGGTCGCGACATTTTCTACCGGGTGCTGGTGGCGTCCCGGCTTTCGGTGCTGCTGGCGCTGATCGCAACGGTGATCGGCGTAGCGACGGGACTCGTGCTCGGCATGCTGCCGACGGTGCTGCCGCGTCCGCTCGGCAGGCTGCTGGCGGCGGCGGTGAACATCGCGGTCGCGTTCCCCGGGCTGCTGCTGGTGCTGTTCTTCGCGGTGATCTTCGGCGCGGGCACGCAAGGCGCGGTCATGGCGATCGGATTCGCACTGGCTCCGCAGTTCGCGCGGCTGACGCAGACCTTGTCCGCGTCGGTGGCCGGCCGGGACTTCGTGTCGGCGGCGCGGGTCGCGGGAGTGGGCCGGATCCGGTTGCTGTTCCGGCACATCCTGCCGAACATCGGCGAGCCTGTGGCGATCAACGCCACCATCGGCGCGGGCGGTGCGCTGCTGGCCTTTTCCGGGCTGTCCTTCCTCGGCATCGGCGTGCAGGCCCCGGACTACGACTGGGGACGGCTGCTCAACGAGGGCCTCAACGGCATATACGTCAACCCGGCGGCGGCGCTCGCACCCGGTGTCGCGGTGGTCGTCGCGGGGCTCGCGTTCAACCTGTTCGGTGAGACGGTCGCCGGGGTGATCGGCGTCCGGACCCGGCTGCCGCGGCTGGTCCCTCGGCCGGTCCGAAAGTCCACAGTGGATCCGGCAGTGGCGAAGGACGACACCGTGCTGGTGGTCGAGAACCTGGAAGTCGCCTTCCCGCAGCCGTCCGGCTGGACGGTGCCGGTGCGCGGCGTGAGCTTCACAGTGCGGGCGGGCGAGGCGATCGGCGTCGTCGGCGAATCGGGTTCGGGCAAGAGCTTGACCGGACTCGCGGTGTCGAGGCTGATCGAAGCGCCTGGCTCGGTGACCGCCGACCGGCTGGATTTCGCCGGTACGCCGGTGCTCACCACGCCGGAACGCGAACTGCGGCCGCTGCTCGGCACGTCGCTGGCGATGGTGTTCCAGGACCCGATGACGTCTTTCAACCCGACCCGCCGGATCGGCAAGCAGCTCGCCGAGGTTTCCGAACAGCACCAAGGGCTTTCGCGGACCCAGGCGCTCGCGCGGGCGGTCGACCGGCTGCGCGCCGTGCGCATCCCGGCGGCGCAGCGGCGGGCGCGGCAGTACCCGCACGAGTTCTCCGGCGGCATGCGCCAGCGCGCGATGATCGGCATGGGCCTGATGGGCGACCCGAGGCTGATCATCGCGGACGAGCCGACGACGGCGCTGGACGTGACCGTGCAGCGGCAGCTGCTCCGGTTGCTGGCGCAGACGCGCGCCGAACGGGACACCGCGATCATCCTGATCAGCCACGACATCGCGGTCGTTTCCCAGACGTGCGAACGGGTCCTGGTGATGTACGCCGGGCGGATCGTGGAGGACCTGCCTGCCACCGGTCCGGAGATCCGGCCGCGGCACCCGTACACGCGGGCGCTGCTGGCCACGACGCTCGACCTGGACACCGACCCGGACGCGCCGCTCGCGGTGATCCCGGGCCGCCCTCCGGAACCGCACCGGATGCCGGCCGGCTGCGCGTTCGCGAACCGCTGCCCGGTGGCGACGGACCAGTGCCGCACGGAAGACCCGGAACTGGCTGTGATCGCGCCGGAGCATCGGGTGGCGTGCTGGCATCCGGAGGAGGCGATGTCGGAAGCAGTGGGTGCCGTCGTCGTGGCGGGAGGCGCGGAATGAGCGAGCTGGTTTTCGATTCCGTCAGCGTGCGGTACGGCGGACGGCGCGGACTTACCGCGGTGGACGGGGTTTCCCTCACCGTTCCCGCGGGCAAGGTCGTCGGCCTGGTCGGCGAGTCCGGTTCGGGCAAGTCGACGCTCGCTCGGGCAGCGGTCGGGTTGTCGCCGGTGAGCGCGGGCCGGGTGCTGCTCGGTGGAGTGGATGTGCGGAAGCTGCCGCGCCGCCGCCCGCTGCAGATGGTGTTCCAGGATCCTTATTCGTCGCTCAATCCGAGAATGACCATCGGCGAGTCGATCAACGAAGCGATGCCGCGGGACAGCAAGGCGGCTCGGCGGGCGGAAGTGGCGCGGCTGCTGGAACTGGTGAATCTTGATCCGGACCGCGCCGGGCAGTTGCCCGGGGAGATGTCCGGCGGGCAGCGCCAGCGCGTGGCGCTCGCCCGCGCGCTCGCCGGGCGGCCGCAGGCGCTGATCGCCGACGAGATCACCTCCGCGCTCGACGTTTCGGTGCAAGGCGTGGTGCTCAATCTGGTGCGGTCGGTGCAGCGGCAGCTCGGCCTGTCGATGCTGTTCATCTCGCACAACCTCGCCGTCGTGCGCTATCTCAGCGACATCGTCGCGGTGATGTACCTCGGCCGGATCGTCGAGGCCGGTCCGGCGGAGCAGGTGCTCACTGATCCGCAGCATCCCTACACCCGCGACCTGCTCGACGCCGCCCCGTCGGCGCACAAGTCGCTGTTCGACCTCGAGCCGAGCGCGACCGCGGACGCGGAACCGCCGGACCAGCACTACCCGCCCGCCGGGTGCCGATACCACCCGCGCTGCCCGGTCGGCCCGCTCGTGCGCACCGACCGCGACATCTGTCTTCGCGTCGATCCGGCCGAGGACGCCGCGCCCCGGCGACACGCCGCGGCCTGCCACTTCAGAGAACCCGAGGGCCACGAGCCCGCGATCTCCAGAGGAGCCAGCGTATGACCCGCCGTCTCGGCATCGAAGACCTGTACGACATCGCCGCGCCCAGCCAGCCCGCGCTTTCGCCGGACGGCAGCCGGATCGTCTACGTGCTCCGCACCGCGGACCGGGACGAGGACCGCAACGTCGACGCGCTCTGGACGGTGGCCACGGAGTCGGGCGAGGCCCGGCAGCTCACCCGTGGAAACGCTGACGCAGCACCGAAGTGGGCTCCGGACGGCGCCCGGCTCGCGTTCCTGCGCGCCCAGGACGGTCCGCCACAGGTGTGGTTCCTCCCGGCGGACGGCGGCGAAGCCGAGCAGATCACCAAGCTCCCGCTCGGCGCGGGCGCACCGCTGTGGAGCCCGGACGGCAGCAAGATCGCCTTCTCGGCGGCGACCGATCTCGCCGCCACCGTCGAGGCCCCCGCGGCGAACGCGCCGATCGTGGCCGAGCGGCTGAACTACAAGTCCGACGGTCCCGGCCTGCTGAAGACTCTTCGCAGCCACCTGCACGTCCTCGACGTCGCCACTGGCGAAGTCCGGCAGCTCACCTTCGGAGACTGGCACGCGGGCGAACCCGCGTGGTCGCCCGACGGCACGCACGTGGCGTTCACCGCGGCACAGGACGACGACGCCGACCTCACCTTCCGGTCCGCCGCTTACGTCCTCGACGTCACCGAGCGGAAGTCCGAACCGAAGCTGGTCGGTTCCGCTGAGGGCATGGCGGGCACGGTCGGCTGGACCGCCGACGGCACGGCGCTGCTGGTGGTCGGCCGCACCGACACGGCTACCGGGCACCTCGGCCTGATGCGCGTCCCGCTGGACGGCGGCGAACCGGTCAACCTGGCCGCTTCCCTCGACCGCAACGTGATGCCCGGCGGCCCCGGTTATCCGGGCGCGCTGCCACAGCTCACCGCGGCGGGCGACGTCGTGTTGTTCGCGATCCGCGACCGCGGGTGCACCCATCTGTACGAAGCGGACTTGGCCGGCGGGGAACCGCGCCCGGTGCTGACCGGCGCCGACAACGTGGTGTCAGGAATGGGCCTGGTCGGCGACCAGGCAGCGATCGTGCTGGCCACGGCCGATTCGTTTGGCGAGATCGCGGTGCTCGACCGCGCCACGGGTTCGCTCGACGTGCGCACACAGCACGGTGCGGCAGTGTCCGAAGCGGAACTGTTCTCCCGTGAGGCGCGGGAGTTCACCATCAGCGACGGCACGGTCGTGCAAGGCTGGCTCATCCGCGACCCCGAGCGCACGGGCGCGCAGCCGCTGCTGATCGACATCCACGGCGGTCCGCACAACGCCTGGAACGGTGCCGCGGACTCGATTCACCTTTACCACCAGGCGCTTGCGGAGCGCGGCTGGGCGGTGCTGCTGCTCAACCCGCGTGCCAGCGACGGTTACGGCGAAGCGTTCTACGCCGCCGCGGTCGGCGCGTGGGGCCACGCGGACGCTGCGGATTTCCTGGAGCCGATCGACCAGCTCGTGGCCGAGGGCCTCGCCGACCCGGACCGGCTCGCCGTCACCGGGTACAGCTACGGCGGCTTCATGACCTGCTACCTGACCAGCCGGGACGACCGCTTCGCCGCCGCCGTCGCCGGTGGTGTGGTCAGCGATCTGACCAGCTTGGCCGGCACCTCCGACGGCGGGCATTTCCTGGCGGTCAACGAGTTCTCCGGCGCCTCGACGAGCAACTACGAGAGGTCGTCCCCGCACTCGCAGGTCGAGCAGGTCCGCACGCCGACGCTGATTCTGCAGGGCGCCGAGGACATCCGGTGCCCGGTCGGGCAGGCGGAGCAGTGGTTCACCGCGCTGCGCGAGCGCGATGTGCCTTCGCGGCTGGTGCTGTACCCCGGCGGCTCGCATCTGTTCATTCTGGACGGTCCGCCATCGCACCGCGTCGACTACAACCGGCGCGTCGTCGAGTGGGTTGAGCAGTACACGGTTGCGGTCGGCGGGGTTTCGCGGGTGCCGATCGAGGCCGCGCACTGGAGCCGTCGGCTGGCGGAGCTGGCGCGCAAGTACCGCGTTCCCGGTGCGTCGCTGGGGATTCTGCGCGTCGAGACCGGCGAGGAGGTGCTCGCGACCCACGGCGTGCTGAGCACGACCACCGGAGTCGAAGTCACCGAGGACTCGCTGTTCCAGATCGGCTCGATTTCCAAGGTATGGACGTCGACGGTGGTGATGCAGCTGGTCGACGAGGGTCTGCTCGACCTCGACGCGCCGATAATCGACGTGCTGCCCGAACTGCGGCTGGCCGATCCAGAGGTGGCCAAGCGCGTCACCATGCGGCACCTGCTGACCCACACCAGCGGCATCGACGGCGACATCTTCACCGACACCGGCCGCGGCGACGACTGTGTCGAGAAGTATGTGGACCTGCTGCAAGACGCCGCGCAGAACCACCCGCTCGGCGTCACGTTCTCGTACTGCAACTCGGGTTTCGTCCTCATGGGACGGGTGATCGAGAAGCTCACCGGGAAGACCTGGGACGCCGTCATGCGGGACAAGCTGTTCGCTCCGCTCGGGCTCACGCACACGGTCACGCTGCCGGAAGAGGCGTTGCTGTTCCGCGCCGCGGTCGGCCACATCGCCCTGGACGACGCCGAGCCGGAGCCGGCGTCGACCTGGCAGTTGCCGCGCTCGGCCGGTCCGGCCGGTCTGATCACTGCCCAGAGCGCGGACGTGCTCGCGTTCGCCCGACTGCACCTCACCGGCGGTCTGACCGCGGACGGCTCGCGGATCCTGTCGGAAGAATCGGCCGCGGCGATGGCGGAGAAGCAGGCTGAGGTGCCGAACCCGCACACCCTCGGCGATTCGTGGGGCCTCGGCTGGATCCGTGACGACTGGAACGGCCGTCGCGTGATCGGCCACGACGGCAACACGATCGGCCAGTCCGCGTTCCTGCGGCTGCTGCCGGACCAGGGCCTCGCGGTCACGCTGCTGACGAATGGCGGGCACGCCCGCGACCTGTATGTGGAGCTGTACCAGGAAATCTTCGCCGAACTCGCCGACGCGGCCATGCCACGCCCGCTCGAACCGCCGTCGGACCCGGTCACGGTGGACGCGAGCCGGCACCTCGGCGTTTACGAACGGGCCGGCGTCCATGCTGAGGTGTCGGAGGGCCCGAACGGGTTGCGCCTGGTGCACACCACCACCGGCGCACTGGCGGAACTCATGCCGAAGAAGACACAGGAGTTCGACCTGGTGCCGATCTCGGACACGCTGTTCCTGTTCCGCGAACCGGGCGGGAAGTTCTGGACGCCGGTGATGTTCTACAAACTGCCGACAGGAGAGCCGTACGTGCACTACGGGGTGCGAGCCACTCCGAAGGTGTCCTGAACCCGTACAGAGGGGCGGCTGCGGATGCGGTCGCCCCTCTACGATCAGGCGCCGTCCTTGCGCGACCGCGAGCGTATCGATAGCGGTCAACTCGGACCTCGGACACTCGCTAAAACGATACGCAAGCGAGGGCCTCGACCTTACGGTCGCGGTCCTCGTTGCGTTTTCGTAGCTGATGACCGCCGCACGCGCCGACACCCTGCGCGAGCAGATCGAGCGGCTCACCACCGCCCTCGCCGAGACCGAAGCCCGCCGGCCGAGCTCGCCGCCATCCGCAAGGTCATCGACGGCCTCACCCCTCCCGACCACGCAACGGCCCCCGCGGAGACCGCCACCATCTACCAGCGCATCGTGACCGCGTTCAACGAGCACCCCGGGAAGGTGTTCCGCGTCCGCGATCTGCACGAGCACCTCGGCCTGCCCACCGACGAGCCCTCGATCAACGTCACCCGCTCCCGCCTGGGACGACTCGTCCGCCAGGGACTCCTCGAACAACCCGGACGCGGCCGCTACCAGAAACGGACTTAACGCCCTCTCAGAACACGCAGTCACAATGGCTGCGGGCTCGAAGCGCCACTGCCACCGCCCATAGCTGCGTTGTACGAGGTGCTTGGCGACCTCCTCTTCCATGGTGCAGGCCCTTTTTCTGCACCGTAGTGATGGACATGTGGCGCCGTCACGGGTGCACGCCTGCTTCGCTGCTGGGTGCTTCTGCCATCTGCTCACGTGGTGTGGCGGAGCGGTAGGAGTGGCCGAGTTCCGGGCCGAGGCCGAAGTAGTGCCGGAAGTTGTAGATGAGCGGGCTCCACGCGGCCGGGTCGATGTGATCGGTACCGGGGACGACTATATGAGGGTCGGCGTGCACCTTCAGCACATGGGCCTCGACGATGAGGAACTCACCGGAGGCGTCCGGCCGGACGCGCTCGGCACGCGCCTCCAGTTGGAGAGGACATCCGTCGACCCGCGGCGGCCGGACCGTATGGGACGGGCGGCTGCTCAGCCCCGCCGCGCCGAACTTGTCCTTCTCGAAGCGGCAACCGTCGTGCTTGGTCGAGGGTACGGGGTGGCGTCCGGTGAGCGGAGCCAGACGCTCCACGGCCTGCCACTGACCGGGACCGGCGATGTTGATCACGAGTTCTGGACGGACGGCAAGGTTGTGCGCGGTCTGTCCGTCCGGGCCCAGACCGAGCACGATCACCTGCCCCAGCGCCCATGCGGACGATATCGGCGCCAGGTTGACGGAGGCGTCCGGGTTCTCGGTGGACAGGAGTACCACGGGAGTGCCGAAGTACAGAACGCTCGGCTCTATGGAGACACAGGGGTCGGTGCCGGAGCCGGGTCGGTCGAGGAGCTCAACGATCTTCATGATCGAAGCGTAGAGGCGGGTCACTTCGGCACCCGCCGAACCGTTCCCGTCACGTGAGACCGGGGACAGAGTTAAGGAACGATCGTTCTTGACTGGTCATTCCTAAACCGTGTACGGTCTTTCCATGGGACGACCAAGAGGATTCGACGAGGCTGACGTAGTCCGGTCGGCGGCGAAACTCTTCGCCATCCGGACCTATGACGGCACATCCGTGGACGACCTGGTGTCGCACCTCGGTGTACACCGAAACAGCCTGTACAAGACGTTCGGCAGCAAACGCGGGCTCTACCTGGCCGCGCTGAAGTGGTCCCTGGACCACGAGGTCACCAGGCTGGCCGAGCGCGTCGCCGAAGCGGGCGGCCGCACGGAAGGGACGTACGAGGTCCTCGCCGACGCGGTCACCGGAACAGAACTCGACCTGGTCCTGCTGGCCGCGGTCGAGCGGGCACCGGTGGACGCCGAGGTGGCACGACTGGTCGGCGAGGCGTTCACCGCGCTGGACAGGGCAGTCGGCGACGCGGACCGCGCGGCCGAGAACGGTGACGCCCGCGTCGCTCCCGCAGCGGCCACCGCGCTGCTCATCGGACTGCGCACACGGGCCAGGTCCGGCACGACCGACGAGGACATCATCCGAGCCGGCGTCGGCCTGGCGCAGCGCCACGGCCGACCCTGACACTCTCACAGCAAAGGAAGCATCATGGCGCACATCAGCATCGACGACGACAACCTGATCGTGGAGATCGAGGGGCTGGACAAACTCTGGGCGCTCAAGAGCCGCCTGACCATTCCGCTGGCCCACGTGCGCGGCGCCACGGCTGACCCCGGGATCGTCAAGGAGCCCAAGGGGCTCCGATCCCCGGGCACCCATGTCCCGGGCGTCGTCACCGCCGGCACCTTCCACGTCGATGGCGAACGGGTCTTCTGGGACGTCCGCGACCCTGCGAAGGCAGTGGTCATCCAACTGGCCGACGAGCGCTACGCCCGCCTCGTGATCCAGGTTTCCGATCCTCACGCGACGGTGGCACTCGTTGAAGACGCCCTGCCCAACTGACCCCGCCTTCGCACAAGTCAAGGCCGCTGCTCTCCGCGGTGACGCGGCAGTCGGCGACAAAGAGGAAGAGAGAAAGAAACTAGTGGTCGACGAGGCGGTAGTCATCGACAGCAACGGCTGTTCACTAGCCGGGACGTTCACCGAGGCAGCCAACCCCGTCGCCGCCGCCCTGTTGCTCCCCGGATCCGGCAGGGTGAACCGCGATTCGGACGTACGGCTGCCCGGTGGACCGATGCTCAGGACGGGAGTCACCCGCGCTGTCGCAGACGCCCTGGCAAAGGCGCGAGTGTCGACACTTCGCTACGACAAGCGCGGTGTCGGGGGCAGCGGCGGAGACTTCCTGCATGCCGGGATGGGGGACGGGCTGGCTGACGCACAGGCCGCGCTCAACTGGCTCGCCGACCGAGCCGCCGGCCTCCCCCTCCTGGTCGTCGGACACAGCGAGGGCGCCTGGTACGCGGCACAACTCGCCTCCGACGCCCACGTGGCCGGAGTGGTCCTGCTCTCCGCCGCCGCACGGCCCGGCGGCGACATTCTCGCCTGGCAGGCCGAGCAACTGGCCACCAGGCTGCCGCTGCCGGTGAAACTCGTCCTGCGTGTGCTGCGCACGGACGTCCACCGCCTCCAGCGCAGGAATCTGGAGAGGATCACAGCCTCCGGCGACGCTGAGATACGTCTTCAGGGACAGCGTGTCAACGCGCGGTGGACCCGTGATTTCGTCGCCTACGATCCGGCGCCTGCGCTCGCCCGGATCGCGGTTCCGGTCCTCGCGATCACAGGTGGCGGCGATCTCCAGGTTCCGCCCGAGGACGTCGACGCGATCGGCCGCCTGGTACACGGCCCCTTCCAAGGGCACATCGTCGCCGACCTCAACCACCTCTTCCGGCCGGACCCGCGATCGCTGGGCCCCAAAGGCTACCGGCGCGCCATCAGGCAGCCGGTGAGCACCCAAGTCCTGGAACTCGTCAGCAAATGGGTGGCCCACCAGTGGGGCCCCGGGAGAAGAACCCATGACAGATGCTCCGCCGGTGGGCCGGCGGTCGCCGGGCCCGCGGAAAGTGGGTGACCGGTGATCGGGACGCACGACCACGGCTCAAGCACGACACAACGACGGCGACGCCATCGACGCCACCGCACCAGCGCCACCAATGGCGGTCCCCCGAGCCGGCACGCCTGATCCCGGCAACCGGCCGCCCCGGGCATCGCGCAACGCCCTCAGCAGGGAGCCGCGTGTCTGTGTGGATCGTCTGCTCGTGCGGCACGAGGTCGCGCTGCCTGCCTGCCTGCCTGCCGCGGACACGGCCGCGCGGATACGCGGATGCGCAACATGAAGTCCCGGACGGGGAAGGCGTACTCGATGACGCCATGTTCGAATCGCGGCCGGCCACCGAAGATCGGCAAGGCTGACCGTCGCGAACGCCACGTGGTGGAATGCCGGCCCCACCCCCTGAAGCGGCAATGAGCCGCGGCCACGAACATGGCTCGCCGTCCGCCACACAGCGCCAGTGGTGGTCAACAGTCCTCAGCGAGTGGCTGTCGACAGTCACTGACCAGGATGTTGTAGTCGGTGCCCAGCGCGACCACGGACATAAGGACCGGAGTGGTTGCCGGGCGGACAGTTCGGCGATGATCTGGCGCGGAGCAACCGCCGAGAAGGCGGCCGAACGATGTCGAAAGGATGGTGTCTGGATGAGTGCTGCGCTTTCCGCCGCACCGATGGCGGAGCCGGGGACGACCGGGCGGTGCGGCCCATGGGGGTGGAGCCGCAGCGACGGACTGGTCACCGTGGGCGCAGCCGCCGCGGACATGCTCGGCTACCTCCTCGCCTGCCAGGACCAAGGTATGGCCGCAACTGCCCCAGGCGCTCTGCTGGCGGTCGTCGCGGCACTCCCGCTCCTGGCCCGGCACCGCTGGCCGGTCCCGGTGCTCGCCGCCGTCCTGTTGTGCGGCTGGGCGTCGGAACTCGCTGGTGCCACCCCGGTCGGGCTGCACGCCGCCCTGTCGGTCGCGCTGTACTCGGTGGCCACGAGATCACGGTCGGTCACGGCCGCGGTCACCGCACTGGTGACCGCCGCAGCACAGGTGCTGCGGTCTTTGAGCGCCGCCTCGTGGCTGGCGGTGGCAGGCGCGGCCTCGGCGCTGGCGGTCGTCGCGTTCGGCATCACGGTGCGCCAGTGGCAGCAGCAGGTGGAGACCAACCGGCGACTGCAGGCCGACCGTGCAGTGGCCGAGGAGCGCCGCCGGATCGCCCGGGAACTGCACGACATCGTGGC
Source organism: Streptomyces sp. NPDC001020 (assembly GCF_053599115.1). Taxonomy (NCBI): domain Bacteria; kingdom Bacillati; phylum Actinomycetota; class Actinomycetes; order Kitasatosporales; family Streptomycetaceae; genus Streptomyces; species Streptomyces sp. NPDC001020. Next base: position 127,050 of record NZ_JBSFLQ010000007.1, read on the forward strand.
CCACCACATCACCACCATGCACCTGATGTCCGGCGGCGCCCGGGCGAACCTGCGCAGTGACCCGGAACTCGCCCACGACGCCCTCGTCGACCTGGAGTCCTCGGGCCGGATGGCCCTGCGAGAGATGAGGCAACTGCTCGGGGTGCTGCGCGGAACCGACGAGCCGGACGGGACTCCTGCCGCGCCACAGCCTGGCGTGGCGGACCTGGACCGGCTGGCCGACGAGGCCTGCGCCGGCGGTCTCCCCACCAAGCTGACAGTGCACGGTGTACCGCGTGAGCTGCCGCCGGCCGTGGGCCTGACCGTCTACCGGATCGTGCAGGAGGCGCTCACCAACAGCCGTCGGCACGCGGGGCGCGCCGTGGCACGGGTGCGGTTGGACTACGGGGCCGACGACATCTCGGTGGAGGTGTGCGACGACGGCCGCGGGGCCCCGGCCGGTGCATCCGGTGGATACGGTCTGCTGGGCATGCGCGAACGCGTCGCGCTCCACGGCGGGACGCTGGAGGCCGACGCACGCCGCGAAGGCGGCTTCCGGGTGGCGGCACGCCTGCCGGCCCACCTGGCGGACGACGAGAACCGGCAGAAGAAGGAAGAGAGGGGGACAGGCCCGATGCCGGGCGAGCCGGGGACGAACAAGACTGCTCCGTTCCCAGCGCAGTCCGGGTGCTGATCGCCGTCGATCAGCCGTTGGTCCGCCGGGGCCTGGCGCTCATCCTACGCACCGCTTCGTGGATCGACGTGGTCGGTGAGGCCGGCGCGGTGCCGAGGCGGCCCGCTTGGCACACGACCTGTGCCCGGACGTGGTGCTCATGGAGATCCGCATGCCGGTCCTGTACGGAGTGCAGGCCACCCGCCGGCTGGCCGCGGAGCGGCCGGAATGCCGCGTGCTTGTCTCCTGTGGCTTCCCGCCGAAGGACGTCTCCCCGGAGAACCTGACAACGGCGGTGTGCACCGTGCTCACCCGGCGATCGCCATGTTCGTCGGCACCCCGCCCGCAGTCGCGTCGCAACCGTCGTCCTCCGCGCCGCAGGACCTGACGCCCCGCGAGGTGGAGGTGCTGCGGCTCTGCGCCACCGGACGGGACGACATGGAGGTCGCCCAGGTCCTGCGCATCAGCGTCTCCACGGTGAAGAAGCACGTGGCGGGCTCGCGTGGACCCGCTCATTGCCTTCCCTGGACGAACCAAGATGTTCACAACGACGGTTCGGGTGCCGGCAGCGCCTGCTCGGCCCAGATCACCTTTCCCCGGGCCGTGTACCGGGTGCCCCAGCGCTCGGCCATCTGCGACACGAGGAACAGCCCCCGGCCGCCCTCGTCGGTTGTCGCGGCGTACCGCAGGTGCGCTGAGGTGCTGCTGCCGTCGGACACCTCGCAGATCAGCGTGCGGTCGAAGATCAGCCGGACGTGGATCGGCTCGGAGCCGTAGCGGATGGCGTTGGTGATGAGCTCGCTCAGTACGAGTTCCATGCCAAAACCCAGCTCGGAGAGCTGCCACTCGTCGAGTTTGGCGGACAGGGCCCCACGCATTCCGGCTACGGCGGCCGGGTCGGCCGGCACATCCCAGTCGGCGATCCGGTCGGGTGGCAGCGCCCGGGTGCGGGCGATGAGCAGGGCCACGTCGTCCCTGGGTCGCGCGGGCAGCAACTCGCCCAGCACGGCCTGGCAGCTCTCCTCCGGCGACCGGCCGGGATGACCCGTCAGCGCGGCGCGCAGCATCTCCATGCCCACGTCCAGGTCGCGGGTGCGGTCCTCGACGAGACCGTCGGTGTAGAGGACGAGCTGGGAGCCCTCTGCGAGGTCCAGCTCGGCATTCTGGAACGGCATGCCGCCGAGGCCCAGCGGTGGCCCGGCAGGCAGGTCGACGAAGGTGACGCTGCCGTCCGGCTGGACCAGTGCGGGGGCCAGGTGGCCGGCGCGCGCCATGGTGCAGCGGCGCGTCACCGGGTCGTAGATCGCGTACAGGCAGGTGGCGCCCACGATGCCGGCGGTCGGTTCCGTACTCGTCTCCTCCTGGTCGATGCGGCCCACCAGGTCGTCCAGGTGGCTCAGCAGCTCGTTGGGCGGCAGGTCGAGCGAGGAGAAGTTGTGCACCGCAGTGCGCAGTCGCCCCATCGTGGCTGCGGCGTGCAGGCCGTGGCCGACCACGTCACCCACGACCAGCGCCACCCGGCTTCCCGGCAGCGGTATCACGTCGAACCAGTCTCCGCCCACGCCCGACTGGGCGGGGAGGTAGCAGTGGCCGACCTCCAGGGCGTTCTGTTCGGGCAGGGCACGGGGCAGCAGGCTGCGCTGGAGAGTGACGGCCAGGGCGTGCTCGCGGGTGTAACGGCGGGCGTTGTCGATGCTGACCGCGGCGCGCGCCACCAGTTCGTCCGCCAGATTCAGATCCTCCTCGTCGAAGAGGGTGTGCTGCTTGGTACGCCAGAATTCGGCTATGCCCAGTGCGACGTCACGGGCCCGGATCGGGGCGGCGATGAGGGAGTGGATGCCGTGGGCGAGGACCTTCTCGCAGTGCTCCGGGTCCTGCGCGTACCAGTCCGGGTCGGTCGACAGGTCGGCCACCAGCACCGAGCGGCCGGTGCGCAAACAGCGCGCCTGGGGGGTGGCTGACAAGAAGTCGATCAGCGTGCCCTTTTCGTACAGCGGATGGCCCTCCCGAATGCCGCACACGGCGGTGCGGCGCATGGCCTGTGTGCTGTGGGCCGGTTCCTCGCCACGCAGTACGGGCTCGGCCAGGTCCACGGTGACGAAGTCGGCGAAGCGAGGGACGGCGACATCCGCCAACTCCTCGGCGGTGCGGACCACGTCGAGGCTGGTGCCGATGCCGAGGCCGGCGTCGTAGAGCAGCTTGAGCCGTGCCCGTGCGACCTCCGCCCTGCCGGACGCCGCCTGCAGTTCGGTCGAGTCGCGCAGCGTCACCACCGTGCCCTCGGGACCTCCCTTACGGCCCGTAGACCGCTGGTTGACCACCAGCAGCCGATCCCCGGCGAAGTGCACCTCGTCGGCGGCCTCGCGGCCGGAGGCGAGCAACGCCACCGTGTCCGGGCCGAGGTTCAGCTGCGACACATGCCGTCCCTCGGCGTCGGGGGGCAGTTCCAGCAGCCGCCGGGCTTCGGCGTTGGCCAGCAGCAGGCGCCGGTCGACGCTGATGATGAGCACCCCTTCGCGCACGGAGTGCAGCACCGCGTCGTGGTGCTCGTACATACGGGCCAGCTCGTCCGGGGCGAGGCTGTGGGTCTGCCGTCGCAGCCGCCTGACCACCAGCATGGTTCCGCCGGTGGCCACCGCGAGCCCGCCGGTCCCGGCGGCGAGGATCAAGAGCAGATGCCGATCGACCTGGTTGCTCACGCTCTTGAGCTTCAACCCGGCGGAGACGAGGCCCACCACCTTGCCGCCGTTCTTGACCGGGACGGTCGCCTGCATCTCGGAGCCCAGGGGGCCGTGGACGGTTTCGGTGGAGACCTTCCCGGCCAGTGCGGGCCCGATCGCGCCGACGAAGCGCTTGCCGATCAGGCTCGGGACGGGGTGGGTGTAGCGGATGCCCTTGGTGTTCATGACCACGATGAAGTCGACGCGCGCAGCCTTGCGCCCCGCCTCGGTGAGCGGCTGGAGCACCCTCGTCGGGTCAGGGCTCCGCAGCGCCGGCACGATGCCCGGCGAGTGCGCGAAGGCCTGGGCGACGGCGATGGACCGGCGCTTGGCCTCTGCGTAGTCGTCCCGCTGGGACTGCAGGACGAGGGCGAAGACGCTGCAGGCCACGAGCAGCAGCACCAGCGCCACCTGCAGAAGGAACACCTGCGCAGCGACACTGCGCGGCCTCTTGCCGACCAACCGCGGCGAGATACACCGCACCCTGGCGAAAAACCTCGCCATCACACCTTTCTAGCACAGTGGTCCCGGCGAGCCCCGAGACAGCTGCAACTCCGCGTCCGGGGGTGTGCGTGCGGGAGGGATCAGCGCACACCGCAACGGGGGAACTTCTCGTCCACGTACCGCCCGACAAGCCGGCAGGAGCGGGCAGAGGCATGTTCTGGCGACCACGTCGGCGCCCTGTGCCCCTGAGGCTGTTCTCTTCGGGGCGCGTCCGGTGGGACCGGCGACGTGGTGATCCGGGCATCGCTTTCAGCAGGGCGGAGCGTGTTCACCGCCATGGTTCGGTCCCCGCCGAAGTGACGCACCTCTAGGGTCTGCTCACGGAGATCGATCAGCTCCTCGACCGACCCGCTTCGGCGGTGCGGCCGACCCCTTCAGCCCAACGAACCGGCCACATCAGCCTGATCAGTCCCGGCCGGCGGGGCGGAGGGACTCCTTTCTTCCTGAACATTCACCGAGGTGAGGACTTGCGTAAACAAGTGAACACAGTATTCCCAACCGCCGTGGTCACGGCAGTCGCCGTGGCACTCTTAGCAGGCGTGGCAAGCCCGGCGGCTGCGAGCGGAAGCAGCACGGGGCACGCTCTTTTAGGCGCGGGGGACGCCGGGTCGAGCCGCTCGCTCACCGCCAGGCACAGCATCACGCTGATCACGGGCGACCGGGTCCTGGTGGACGCCGCGGGACGCGCTGTCGGATTCGAGCGGGCAAAGGGACGTGAACACGTACCCGTCCGGACGCGCACTGCCGACGGTCACACCCTGGTGGTGCCTTTCGACGCCGAACGTCTCATCGCCGCCGGCAGGCTCGACCAACGGCTTTTCGACGTCACCGAGCTCGACCGACCCGCTGTCCGCAAGGCCCAGAAGAAGGGCCTGAAGGTGATTGTCGGCTACCAGGGCGCGACCGCCGCGGCCGCCCGTGCCCAGGTGCGCGCCGCAGGCGACACCCAGGTGCGCAGGACTTTGAAGAACCTCGACGCGGACGCCGTCGTCGTCCCCCGCGGCGACACCAAGGGCCTGTGGGACGCACTCACCCGCGAGCAGGCGGGTGGTTTCCGCACCACTGCTTCCGGAATCTCGCACATCTGGCTGGACGGTGTGCGTAGGGCGAGCCTCGACAAGAGCGTTGCGCAGATGGGTGCGCCCAGCGCCTGGGCGGCAGGGTACGACGGTAAGGGCGTGAAGATCGCCGTGCTGGACACGGGTGTCGACGCCACACACCCGGACCTGAAGAACCAGGTGGTCGCCGAGAAGAACTTCACCGCGTCGGCCGACGCCCGGGACCGCCAGGGGCACGGCACACACGTCGCGTCCACCGCGGCCGGCACGGGTGCCAAGTCCGGCGGCACGTACAAGGGCGTCGCGCCAGGCGCCAAGCTGCTCAACGGCAAGGTTCTCGACGACGACGGCGTAGGCGACGACTCCGGAATCCTCGCAGGCATGGAGTGGGCGGCCGAGCAGGGCGCCGACATCGTCAACCTCTCCCTCGGCAGCCAGGACAGCCCCGGAGTGGACCCACTGGAGGCGGAGGTCAACAAGCTCTCCGCGCAAAAGGGCATCCTCTTCGCCGTCGCGGCCGGCAACGACGGCCCGCAGACGTTGAGTTCCCCCGGCAGCGCGGACGCCGCGCTGACTGTCGGAGCGGTCGACGGCAACGACAGGCTGGCGGACTTCTCCGGCACGGGCCCGCGCGTCGGTGACGGCGCGATCAAGCCCGATGTCACCGCGCCGGGGGTGGACATCACCGCGGCCGCGGCACCGGGCAGCGCTCTCGTGCGCGAGGTCGGTGAGAGGCCGCCGGGCTATCTGACGATCTCCGGTACGTCGATGGCGACCCCGCACGTCGCCGGCGCCGCCGCAATCCTCAAGCAGGAGCACCCGGACTGGACGTACGCCGAGTTGAAGGGCGCGCTGACGGGCTCGGCCAAGGGCGGCGGCTACACGCCCTATGAACAGGGTGCGGGCCGTGTCTCCGTCGACAAGGCCATCAAGCAGTCACTGGTCGCCGAACCGGTGTCGCTGAACTTCGGCACGCAGCAGTGGCCGCACACCGACGACGCCGCGGTCACCAGGCAGCTGACGTACCGCAACCTGGGCAAGGTCGAGATCACACTCGGCCTCTCCATGACCGCGAAAGACTCCAAGGGACAGGCTGCCCCCGACGGCTTTTTCAAGCTCGGTGCGCAGACGGTCACTGTCCCGGCCGGCGGCACGGCGTCCGTCACCGTCACCGCCGACACCAGGAAGGGCACCCTGGACGGTTCCTACTCGGCGTACGTCACCGCCACACAGGGCGGCCAGTCCGTACGCACGGCCGCGACGGTGACCCGCGAGGTCGAATCCTACGACCTGACGGTCAAGCACATCGGTCGCGACGGGCGGCCCTCGTCCGAGTACACCACCGCACTGAAGGGCCTGTCCGGCCTGGCGAACGGGATCGACCTCACTCCGTACGACCCGTCGGGCACGGTCAGGGTCCGCGTCCCCAAGGGCGACTACCTCCTGGACTCGCGGATCGTGATGGATCCGAAGAACGCGCGCAAGGGCATGGACTGGCTGGCCCAGCCGAAGCTGAGTGTCACCAAGGACAAGACGATCACCGTGGACGCCCGGACCACCAAGCCGGTGGACATCACGGTGCCGGACGCCGCGGCGAAGCCGGTCCTCGCCTCGCCGTCCTACACGCTCCGGGCGGGCGGCAAGGTGATCAGCGCCGGCGCCTGGCTCGACAGCTACACCAACCTCCGCACCCGTCACCTCGGTCCGCAGATCACCGACGGTTCACTGTTCCAGCAGTGGGACGGACACTGGACCAAGGGTGCGACCGCCGAGTACGACACGACGGCCGCCACGCCGGTGAAGCAGCTCGCCACGGGCTTCACCAAGCACTACAAGGCCACTGACCTGGCCACGGTCCGGGCCGGGCTGGGCGCCTCCTCGGCGGGCAAGGAAGGATCGGTCACGGCCGTGTTCGATCCGCCGGGGCTGGGCGTTGCCTCCGCGATCTACGTCGAGCAGAAGCTCCCCAGCACGCGCACGCTGTACCTGTCCACGAATGTGCCGTGGACCTTCGACTTCAAACAGTACGGCGCTTCGGACAGTGACGGCCTTCCCAGCATCGAGGCGACCTACTGGAGCAGGACGCCGCAGACCTTCGAGGCGGGCAAGACCTACCGGAAGACCTTCAACACAGGCGTCTTCGGACCCCTGATGAGCGGGAACCACGGTGTCTTCAGGGACGGCAACACCATCGTGGGCCGCCTGCCCATCTACTCCGATGGCCAGAGCCACGAAGGCTCGTCGACGTATCTGTCGGTCAGGACGGCGCTCCACCGGAACGGCACCAAGCTCGTCGAGAACGCCGACCCGCTCGACGGGACGGGCGAGTTAAAGGTCCCAGCAGGGGACGCCGAGTACAGGCTGACGTCGTCCGTCCGGCGCAGCACCAAGGTCGGCGCGGCCTCCACACGCATCGACACCAACTGGACGTTCCGCTCCAAGAAGACCACGACACAGAAGAAGCTGCCGCTGTCCACCGCGCGCTTCAACGCGGCACTCGGCCTGGACAGCAAGGCGCCCGCCGGTAAGACGCAGAGCATCGGGGTGAGCGTCCAGGGCGCGGCCGGGGGCGGCAACCTGAAGTCCCTCACCGTCCGCGTCTCCTACGACGACGGCCGTAGCTGGAAGAAGGTGACGGTCACGGGTGGCAGGATCACCGTGAGGAACCCCGCCAAGGGCAAGGGCATCTCCTTGCGCGCCGCGATCACCGACAAGCAGGGCAACACCTCGATGGTCTCGATCCACAACGCCTACTACGGCAAGTGACATCGCGCCCGAAGGTATGCGCATCGGACCGCGAAGGTGACGTGACGCACCGCACCGGACGTTGACGCTCCCGTCGGTCTGCCGGAAGTTCACACTCCGGCAGACCGATGCCACGTTCGAGCTGCTGCAGGAATCGGGATACGCCGGGCTGCGCATGGGCCAGGTGGCCGCCCGCCGGAGTGGGCAAGACCGCGTTCTATTGATGCCGGCTACGACTCGGCCAAGTCCCGCACCGTGCTTGCCGAACGTGGCCTGCACGGCCGGATCGCGCACAAGGCAACCAAGGCGCCGGTCCAGGCTGTTCAGCGGTGGCACATCGACGCACCCATGCCTGGCAGAACGCCTTCCACCGGCTCGCGCGCTGCCACGCACGCCGAACCACCGTCATTGAGGCCTTCTTCGACCTCCCAGACGCGATCATCACTGTACGCAGCCTGACCGCCGAGCCCGGACCACTCACCGCTGGTATGGGCGCCCGCACCGCCGGCCGTGATCATCCGCCTGTCTGCGCGATCTCTGAGTGGCGTGCATCACGCTCCGGGAACTAGTTCGGGCCGACCGGACAGTCCGATGGTATGGAGATGAGTGCGCGCGCCCGGATACGGGCGGGAGATACCGATACGTTCGGGTCTCTCTTCGATGACTACGCCCGGGCGGTGTACAACCATGCCTTTCGGCTGACCGGTGACTGGTCAGCGGCCGAGGACGTGCTGTCCTTGACCTTCCTGGAAGCTTGGCGGCGGCGCGAAACGGTGGACCTGGACGGCGGGTCACTGCGGCCTTGGCTGCTGGGTATCGCCACAAATACCGCGAGGAACATCCGCCGGGCCGCGCGGCGGCACGAGGCGGCTGTCGGCCGTCTGCCGCGCGAAGAGGTGTTCCCGGACTTCGCCGAGGATTTGGTCGACCGGATCGACGAGGCGGGCCAGGTTGCGGTGCTGCAGGCAGCGTTGTCCCAACTGCGCCGCGCGGAGCGTGAGGTGGTCGCGTTGTGTATCTGGTCCGGCCTGGACTACGCGGCCGCGGCCCAGGCGCTGGGCATCCCGGTGGGCACTGTCCGATCTCGTCTCTCGCGCGCCCGCAAGAAGCTCCGCAGGTTCGCTGGTGCCGAGGTTGGGTTGAAGAGCGGGAACTCGGACGCGGGCTATGGACAGGTAGATGGTGACCGCGTCCCTGCGGTCCGGCCCACCCAGGAGGAGTCCCGATGAGCCCTAAGCCCCCCAGGCCAACCCAGGCCGAGCGCGAGGAGATGACCCGGCTGCTGCCGGTCCCGGCGGAGCGGGACCTGCCTGGGCGCCGCCACCGGCTCCTGAAGGAGCACCTGATGCGCGAAATCCAGCAGAGCACCGATGCCGCCGCCAAGCCCTGGACCCGACATCGCCGCCGCCTGGCATTTACGGCCATCCCGCTGGCCGCAGGCATGGCTGTCGCATTGGCCGTCGGCGGTGTGTTCGAACAGCACCCCACTGCCGGCTCCGGCTCGACGGTGGCCTCCGGCCCGTCGGCACGTGGAACCAACGTCACACCGGCTGCGGTGCTGCTGGACCGTATTGCCACCGTTGCCGCGTCCAAGCCCGCGCCTGCCGTCCGCGACGACCAGTACGTGTACATCTCGAGCAAGGTCGCTTACTCCAGCCAGAGCGACGGCCCCGTCATGCGCCTGGACGAGCCGCACCTGAGGCAGATCTGGCTCTCCGTCGACGGAACTCGCCCCGGCTTGCTGCGCGAGAACGGCGAGGACACAAAGCTGGGCACTGAGCAGAAAGGCGTAACTGTCAGTGAAGGGGATGGCGCCGGCTCCGGACGTCCTGTAACCGTGAAGCCCCAGGGCCATGCGGCACCCACGCTGAACAGCCCGACCTACCGCTACCTGGAGTCGCTGCCCACCGACCCCGACGCGCTGCTGAAGAAGATCTACGACGAAACCAAGGGCGCCGGGTCCGGCCCGGACCAGGAGGCGTTCGTGACGATCGGCGACCTGCTGCGCGAGCAGCTCGCACCGCCGAAGGTCAGTGCCGCCCTGTACAAGGCCGCAGCCAAGATCCCCGGCGTCACCGTCGTGGGCGATGCCGTGGACGCCGCAGGCCGCCACGGCGTTGCCGTCGCCCGCGTCCGCGACGGCGAGCGCACCGAGTGGATCTTCGACAAGCACACCCTGGAATTCCTCGGCGAGCGCAGCGTCATGCTCAAGGACACCCGCTGGTCCAAGGCCGGTCAGGTCACCGCCACCAGCGCTGTCCTGAGCCGCAGCGTCACTGACAAGCCCGGACAGACACGCGGCCGCGCAGGCTGACGAAGCGCTGGGCGGTCCGCCCGCCTGCCCAGACGGGCGGACCGCCCAGCCGAACCATCAACGCGTTACCTCGCCGGTGCCCGTGCGCCCTGCATACACGAGGTGACGACCGAATCCTCGTGACAGGACCTCCTCCATGCATGCGCTGATTTGTGCTGCCCTTCTCACCGGTCTGCCGTCCCCGTACACCGGCCAGGTGCAGCCATGACGCTCCAGGCAACCCGCACCGAGACAGCCGCAGCGTCACAGACGTCAGTATCTGCGCTGCCGTCCTTGACCGGTATGCGCTGGGCTGCGGCGTTCGTAGTCTTCGTCTACCACGTGCGGAACTTCGGCTATTTCCGCGGCGAGAGCGCCCGAATCGTCGACTGGGCGTTCGGGGCCGGCGCGACGGGAGTGTCGTTCTTCTTCATCCTGTCCGGCTTCGTGCTGGCATGGTCGGCCCGCCCGGGAGACAGTGCGCGGGCGTTCTGGCGGCGGCGCCTCGCCCGGATATACCCGGTGCACCTGGTCACCGCGGCGACAGCCCTGGCACTGGCCTTCACCCTGGTGCCGGGTCTGCGTCCCAGCGGCCCCGCAGAAACGGGAGCGAACCTGCTGCTCGTGAGCTCCTGGAACTTGCACTGGTGGCAGGCGCTGAACCCGGTCAGCTGGTCGCTGACCTGCGAGGCGTTCTTCTACGCCGCCTTCCCCGCCCTGTACGCAGGCCTGCTCCGCTTGAGCCCTCGCGGCCTCACCGCCCTGGCTATGTCATGCACCGGCGCAGTGATCTTTCTGCCTTGGGTCAACTCGTCCTTCGACCTGGGGTGGAGACTGTATTCGTTTCCCCTGGCCCGGTTTCCGGAGTTTGTCCTCGGCGTGGCCATCGGCCGCCTGGTCCGGATCGGGCAGTGGCGCGGGCCGGGGTCGGAGGCAGCCATGGGGCTCACCCTCATCGGTTACTTCCTCGCACATCAGGTGCCCGGTGGCGGCAGCTACGCGGCGTTCACGGTGATCGGGCTGGCCTGTCTCATACCTGCGGCCGCGCTCAATGACCTGCGCGGCGCCCCGTCACTGTGGCGCCAACCGTGGCTGGTACGGCTCGGCGAGTGGTCCTTCGCCTTCTACATGATCCACCTTCTCGTCATGCGGGCCGTCGAGCAGATGCTCGGCGAGAGACCCGAACTCGAGACAGCGCACGCCCTGGCTCTCGCCACCGCTGTCTGCACCGTTTCCCTCGGCCTGTCTTGGGCCCTGTACCGCTGGATCGAGCAACCCGGCCGACGATGGATCCTCCGAGGGTCTCGCACCGCGAGCCGTCCAGCCAACGGCGGACGCTGACATGGCGCCTGTCCTCGGGCGGTCCCGGACTGCCGGCCTCACCGCCGCCCTGCTCGCCCTGTGCGCACTTTTGAACGTCACCGCGCTGACCGTCTCCTCCTCACACCACACCGTGGTGGTGATCGGGGCATCGGTCTCTGGCGGCTACAGCAACACACCGGGCGCAGCCTGGCCCGAACAGATAGAGCGGCGCCTCAAACAAGCCCGCCTGCCCGTCTCGGTCGTCAACGCCAGCATCAGCGCCACCCGGCTGCTCACCAAGAACGACGACGGCCGTCCCAGCGCATTGGAACGCGAGGACCGCGACGCGCTCGCGGTCCCCGGCGTGCACACCATCGTGCTCACCGACGTCATCAATGACATCCAGCAGACCCCGCACCAGTACGATCCGCAGGCAATCATCGGCGGGTTCAAAGAATTCGTGTCCCGCGCCCACGCCCGCGGTGTCCGCGTCGTCGCCACGACCATCCCGCCCTACAACGGATTCTTCCGCTACGAGCCGGCCGGTGAGCACTGCCGCCAGGCCGTCAATACCTACATCCGCCGCAGTGGCCTCTTCGACAGCATCCTGGACTTCGACAGCATCCTCAAAGACCCCGCCGATCACACTCGCATCCGTCCCGCCTACGACTCCGGCGACCACCTCCACCCGAACGACCGCGGACACCACGCCATCGCCGAAGCCACCGACCTCCGCCAACTCACCAGCAGTCCGAATCGATAAAGGGTTGCCCTCATGAGTAACTGCCGCAGTGAATGCCGATTCTGGAACTCGCGCGCATAGGTGTCGGTGAGTGCGAGGCGGTAGTGTGAAGATCCGTGACAGAACACGCAGCCCAGCACCGGGTCCACCCGCTCCCCTCGCGTCCGCTACGCATAGCTGCCGCCCAGGCTCAGGCCGAGGCCGGTGATGTCAAGGCCAACGTGGCCACCGTGGCAGCCATGGTCCACGACGCTGCCCGGGCTGAGGCCCGACTCGTGGTCTTTCCGGAGAAGTTCCTCAGCGGCTACGAGCCCGATCTCATCCAGGCCGACCCACACAGATACGCCGTACAGCCCGGCGACCCGCGGCTGGACCCCATCGCCGACGCCTGCCGGGAGACCGGCACGGTTGCCGTTGTCGGCGCTGCGTTCCACGATCAGGGTGATCTGTACGTCTCGGCACTGGTCATCGATACGAACGGGGAGCCCGTCACCCGCTACGACAAGCAGAACCTGTTCAAGTCAGAACGCAAGATCTATCGCGAGGGCGCAGCCGGGTGCACCCTTCAGCTTGAGGACTGGCGCCTGGGGCTGGGTATCTGCTACGACTCCGGCTTTCCCGAGCACGCACGTGCGGCGGCGCTGGACGGCTGCCACGCCTACGTCGTCGGCGGCCTGTTCAGCATCGGCAACGGTTACCACGAGTCGCGCACATGGTTCCCGGCACGGGCCCTGGACAACACCTGCTACGCCGTGCTGGCCAATCACATCGGCACTACGGGGGGCTGGAACGCCTGCGGCTCCAGCGCCATCTGGGGCCCGGACGGGCGGCCGCTCGCCGAGGCCGGCGCGGAACAGCCGGAACTGATCACCGCCAACCTCGACCCGCAGGCCTTGCTTACCGCCCGCGATTCCGAACCGATGCTGCGCGACCTGCGCGACACGACCACTTACGCGCGCGCCTGGCACCAACTCGGCTGACTCGGGTTCAGCTCCAGGAACAGAGCACAACCTCCACAGCCTGCTCCTGCAGGCGGTAGATGTCGGCGTTCTTGGACCCCCGCGGCAGCGTGGAACACAGCCCCGGCGATCATGAAGTCACGCTCTGTATTTATTGAGGGAGTCCTGTGCCCGCGCTGCCGTCATGGCTGACCGAGCCGCTGTGGAACCAATTCATGGTTCTGCTGCCGCAGCGGCCGGAGTACGAGCCAACCCACCCGCTGGGCTGCCACCGCTGCCGGATCAGCGACCGAATCGTCTTCGACAAGCTGCTCCACGTCCTCCGGTTCGGCTGCTCTTACGGGGCGCCGCGGACTCCACTCGCTCGGCTACGACCGTCCGCAACCGCCGCGACCAGTGGATACGCCTGGGCCTGTTCGCCCGCCTGAAGCAAATCGCGCTCGAAGCCTATGACCGCATCGTCGGCCTCGTCCTCGACCAGATCGCCGTGGACGGCGCCCTCACCAAAGCCCCCGGTGGGGGCGAAGCAGCGTGGACTCGCCGGTGAGCAGGTGTGCGACGCGCACCAGACGGGTCCAGGACGCGGCGGAGTACGCGGCGAAGTCGGTGTTCGCGGCGGCTGCGGATGTCTCGTACTGCGGAACGGGGCGTGTTCCTCTGGTCGGGTGGGTGGGCAAGGCCGGTCGGCGGGCGGTCGCACGGCGCCCCGGCCACGGCTGACGGCGGTGCCGTCCCCACCGTGGTTCCGGCGCGCGCGGACGCCGTACCGGTGGCGGTGCTCATCCAAGCGCGCTCCCCGCCCGCCAGTCGGCCCAGTTGACGTTCCAGTCGCCGTAGCCGTTGCCTGGCGCCACCGTCTCCTTCGAGCCGACGACCGTCACCACGTCTCCGGGGATGACCTCGTCGTAGAACCGCTTGGCCGTACCGTCCGTGGCGAGGCCCACGCAGCCGTGGGTGACGTTCTGGCGACCCGCGTACGTGTCCGCCTTCGGGTTCTGGTGGAGGTACGTGCCCGAGGCGGTGAGGTGCACGGCGTAGCGGTAGTAGTCCGCGTAGGCATCGCCGTAGCCGACGGTCCGTGAGTCCATGAAGACTTTGCGCGCCTTGTCGGAGACGATCATCGTGCCGTTCCAGGTGTCCATCCCGGGCGCGCCTGCGGTGATCGGGACGGTGCGCGTCGAGCCGTCTTTGACGACCTTCATGGTGTGGGTGCGCACGTTCACCGTGGCGACGAGGGAGCGGCCGACGGTGAAGTGTCGGGTGATACCGGAACCGGCGTGCACCGTGACCTTGGTCCCGGGCTTCCAGTAGGTGCGCGGTCGGAAGTCGACACGCTGACCGTCGAGCAGATTGCGGTCCTTGACCCAGCTCCAGGAGCCCTCGGCACCGGCGACCACCTTCAACTGCCGCTCGGTGTCGGCGCGCCGGGCCTGCGGCACGGGACGGCTGAAGGTGACAGATATCGGCATGCCGACACCGACCGTCTGCCCGTCGGCGATGTTGACGTGCGCGCCGCTCAGCCGCTTCAGCGGCTCGGGCCCGGGCTGGGAAGCGGCCGTCGCACGAGGTGCTGCCGAGTCCGATGTCGTGTCGGCGGCGGATCCTGCCGCCTGCCCGCAGCCCGCGAGCGCCGCCAGTGTGCACACCGCGATGCTCGTCCGGGCCAGTGCGCGGCGCTGGTTCCGGGGCTTGCTGGTCAATGTGTCCCCCCTGGGATGTGTTTGGATGTGCGGACGTACACCACCTGTACGCACGGGGAGACGGCTGGGTTGCACGGGGCTCCGGAGAATTCGCAGCACTTCGTGGCGGAGCCATGAGCAAGGACGTGGCGGGGTATGACTGAGGAGGAGTTCGACGCGTTCTACGCCGCCGCATTCCCCCGACTGACCGGTCAGCTCTACGCGTTCACCGGGGACCACGGCGAGGCGCAGGACGTTGTGCAGGAGGCGTTCATACGTGCCTGGAACCGGCGCCGTACGTTCCTCGCCGACGCGGCTCCCGAGGCGTGGATACGGAACGTGGCGATGCGGCTCGCGGTCAGCCGCTGGCGACGGGCGCGCCGCTGGCTGGACCTGATGCGTCGTACCCCGCCGCCCGAGCACATGCCTGGCCCCAACCCCGAGCGGGCCGCGCTCGTCGCCGCGCTGCGCAGACTGCCCGAGGCGCAGCGGATGGCCATAGTCCTGCACCATCTGTGCGACCTGAGTGTCGAGCAGGTAGCCTCCGAAACGGGTGTTCCGATGGGGACGGTCAAGGCCCGGTTGTCCCGGGGCCGGGCGGCGCTGGCGCGGCAACTGGCCACCGACGAGGACGAAAGGGAGGCCGACCGTGTCCGATGACCTCACGACCAGGCTGCGCGAGCTGGCCGGCTCCGGGCAGGCCTCACCCCCCGTTTCCGGGACGGAGATTCGCCGCCGGGCAGGCGCACGCCGCCGCCGTCGTACGACCGCCGCAGTCGCCGGCGGCTCGGCGGCGGTCCTGTGTCTCACACTGCTGCTGAACCTCACCCGCCCGGACGCGGCCGACCGCCCCTCCCCGGCCAGTACACCCAGTACCAGCGCGCAGCCCCTCGCCACCGTGGATCTGTCCCGGAGGGTGCTCACCGTCGGCGACCGCTCACTGACGGTTTCCGCGGGACAGTGGCGGTCCTCGGCGCCGGAGAGGCGAATGACAGTCGCCGCGCGCGCGGAGGTGAAGGTCATGCCCGGCACGGCACTCGGGCTCAGGAACGCCCGCACCGCCAAGATCCGCTGGCTGGTCGAGCTCCGCGGCGACGACGGCACGACCACCTACCTCTGCAGCATGCCCTCCGTCACCAGGGATCCCAGCCACGCCGACAGAACGCACGACTGGATCGCACTGGGCGCCGCCGACGCCCAGTGGCTGTACGGGCAGTTGCAGGTGGGGGACATCGTGGACGTCGAAAGCAGCTAGCTTGGTCTTTAACCCAAAGTCCGAAATTCAAGGCCGAGTTGGCGGTGGCCAGGATCGGGGTGTCTGCGCGACGGCGACGAGGCCAACCCCGTAATGCAGCGCCTCCATAACGGAGTTCATTCCGGCATGCGATACGAAGGCGGTGGCATGGCGGAGTGCCGCCAGTCGCGGAAACCGCGACCGGACGTCCACCCGTCTCGGGACGGCGCCACATTGCCGCGAAGCAGTGGCGCAACCAGCCGGCTACGGCCTCTGTGCCGATCTTTGACGGTGATGTGATGAGAACCGGCCAGCATCGGGCGGACCTTGACAGGCCGTTGCTTGGCGGGCCTGGTCAGGACAGGTTCCCCAACTCGGCCGCCGCCGCCGTCAGATCAGCGCGGACCAGTTCCTCGTGCGGGGCGAGGTCGTTCTGCCGCCCCAGGACGGCGACGGCGGCGAAGACCCGGCCCCGGGCGTCGCGCACGGGCGCGGCGTACTCGGTGATGCCGTGCTCGAACTCCCCGTGCGCGGTGACCAGACCTCCGGGCGCGTCGCGTGCGTTGGCCCGGGCGACCTCGGCCGCCGAGTGGGCGGCGTTGGGGCCGCCGACACCGATCAGTTCGTAACCCACCAGCAGCATGGCGATCTCCTCCTCGGTGTGATCCCACAACAGTGCGCGTCCCGCGCCCGTACACCAGCAGGGGGTCACCAACGTCGCCCTGGTCAGCCACTGGTCGGCCATGCCGGGCGAGGATTCGGCACGCAGCAGACGTACGAGGACACCGTCCCGGACGGACAGCCGGGCGCTGGCCCCGTGCCGGATCGCGAGGCGGCGCAGAACCGCCCGGCTGCTGTGCAGCAGACCGGGGTTGAGGGAGGCCGCCAGGGCGAAGAACTCGTGGGCGGCGCGCAGAGTGGAGTCCTCGCGGCGTTCGAGGAAGCCCTTTTCGCACAGCTCCTGCGTTATCCGTGAGGCCTTGCTGCGCTCCAGGCCCATCTCGTCGGCGAGCCTGCTGACGTTGAACCCGGTGCGCCCGGACCGCTCGCGGTCGATGACGGCGTCGACGAGGCGCAGTGCCGCGCGTAGCGACGAGGCCGTGGAGTTCCCAGAGTCGCTCCTGCCCGGCCGGCCGCTCCCGGCCCCGCCCCTCCCGGACGGCCCGGACTCTCCAGGACCGGGCTGGTCAGGGGCGTCGCCGCCCTGCACGGACCGCTCGGATCGCTCGTCGGGGCCGAATGCTGTCACGTCGGCACTATAGCGATCCGCTCGTCGAAGGAGCGGATCGTCATGATGCTCGGTCACATCGGCATGGTCTGGATGACCGCCCCGGGCGCGACGCTGTTCAGCACGCACAGGGTCCATGTGAAGGAGAACCGGATGACCCGATACGACCTCGCGCTCATCGGATTCGGAGGCGTCAACCGCGCGCTCGCCGAACTGATCACCGAGCGGGGCGACGCACTCGCCGCCGAACTGGGGTTCGGCCTGCGCGTGGTGGCCATCACCGATCTGCGTGCCGGTTCGCTGGTGCGCGCCGACGGCATCGAACTGGCTCCGCTGCTCGCGGCCACGCCCAGCGAACTGGACTTCTCCCGCATGGCGGGCGGCAGCCCTGATCCCCGCAACGAGTGGGTGATCCGGGAGGTCCCGGCCGACATCGTCGCCGAGGCGACCTTCACCAATCCCGAGGACGGCCAGCCCGCGCTGTCGCACGTGCGATGGGCGCTGGAGGCCGGTAAGCACGTCTGTACCACCAACAAGGGCCCGGTGGCACTGCACGGGCGTGCGCTGAAGGAACTGGCCCGGCGTCATGACGTCGCCTTCGAGTGCGAGGGATCAGTGCTCAGCGGTACGCCCGTGCTGCGCACGGCGCGGCGGATGTTCGGGGGGCTGCGGGTGTCGGCCGTCGAGGGCGTCATGAACGGCACGTCCAACTACATCCTCGGCCGGCTGGAGAGCGGCATGGACTTCGCCGACGCGGTGGCCGAGGCCCAGGCGCTGGGATACGCGGAGGCCGACCCCACCGCCGACGTGGAGGGGCACGACGTCCAGCTGAAGGTCATGATCCTGGCCGGTGAGGTGCTGGGCACGGAACTGAAGCGCGCCGACGTGCCCTGCGAAGGCATCTCCGGCATCACCGCCGAGGACATACGTGCTGCCGCGGCCGAAGGACTGCGCTGGAAACTGGTCGGATCCGCGGCCCGGCGCCCCGACGGCACCGTGGATGCGCGCGTCGCCCCCATGGCGCTGCCGGACAGCCACCCGTTGGCCGGGGTCTCAGGACCGGTTAACGCGGTGGCCTTCCACACCGACCTGCTGGGCACCGTTACGGTCTCCGGGCCCGGCGCAGGGTGCAAGGAGACCGCGTACGCCCTGCTGTCGGACATCATCAGCATCCATGAGAGCCGCAACGACCGCGGTACCGGAACCCAGGGAGCCACCGGCAGGTCACGCTCCGGCGCGCCGGTGGACGGTGCACGTGAGCTGGAGGAGACGAACCGTGTCTGAGACCGTGATCAACACCGCGCTGCACCTCGGCGACGACATGGCGCCTGTGCGCAACCCCTACACCGGCGAGACGATCGGCTCGGTCTGTGCCGTCGCCGCGGACGCCCTGGAAGCCGTGATGCTGCGGGCCCGTGACGGCCGCGCCACGGCGCGGGCCATGTCGCGGGCCGCCCGGGCCAAGGTCCTCGACGAGGCGGCCCGATTGGTGGAGGAACGCGCCGAATCTTTCGCCCGGCTGATCGTGGGTGAGGCGGGGAAGACCATCGTGCAGGCCCGCAAGGAGACGGCACGCGCGGTCAACACCCTGCGTCTGTCGGCCGCCGAGGCCCGGCGGAACGCCGGTGAGGTGGTGCCCTTCGATGCGTACGAGGGCTCCGAGGACCGCCAGGGGTGGTTCACCCGGGAGCCGCTGGGGATCATCGCCGCCATCACCCCGTACAACGACCCGCTGAACCTGGTCGCTCACAAGCTGGGGCCCGCCGTCGCGGGCGGCAACGCCGTGGTACTCAAACCGTCCGCGCTGACACCGCTGTCGGCGCTGCGCCTCGTCGACACCCTGGTCGAGGCCGGTCTGCCCGAGGAGGTCGTGACCGTCGTCAACGGCGGGCCCGAGCTGGGTGCGGCCCTCGTTGCTTCGCGCGACGTGCGGATGGTGTCCTTCACCGGAGGTTTCCGCACCGGTGAGGCGATCGCCCGCTCGGCGGGACTGAAGAAACTCGCGATGGATCTCGGTGGCAACGCGCCCGTGATCGTCATGGAGGACGCCGACCTGGACGCTGCCGTGGAGGGCTGTGTCTCCGGTGCCTTCTGGGCGGCCGGCCAGAACTGTATCGGCGTCCAGCGGGTCCTTGTCGCCCGCCAGGTGTATGCGGCCTTCCGGGACGCCTTCGTCGCGCGGACACTCCGGCTGAGGGCGGGCGATCCGACGGACGAGCGTACGGATGTTGGGCCGATGATCACTGCCGGGTCGGCGGCCGCAGCCAAGGCCCTCGTCGACGCGGCGCTCGAGCAGGGGGCGACTCTGCTGTGCGGCAATCGGCTCGACGGCAGTGTCTATGCCCCGACGGTCCTGGAGGACGTCCCGGGCACGGCTGCGGTGTGGCAGGACGAGGCGTTTGCGCCGGTCGTCGTCCTCCAGCCCTTCGACTCGTTCGAGGAGGCCGTCGAGCGGGCCAACGAGATCGAGTTCAGCCTGCACGCCGGGGTCTTCACCACCCGGCTGGACCGTGCCCTGGCGGCTGCCCGGCGGCTGGACGCCGGAGGTGTCATGGTGAACGACTCCTCCGACTACCGCTTCGACGCGATGCCCTTCGGCGGGTTCAAGTACGGCAGCATGGGCCGTGAGGGGGTGCGGTTCGCCTACGAGGAGATGACCCAGCCCAAGGTCGTCTGCTTCAACGGGACGGGCGAAGGCCGGTGAGCGGCTTCCGCATCGAGTCCGACTCGCTGGGCGAGGTGGAGATCCCCCAGGCAGCGTACTGGGGCGTGCACACCGCCCGCGCTCTGGAGAACTTCCGGATCAGCGGTGTCTCCGCGGCCTCCCATCCGCACCTGGTGCGGGCCATGGCCGCCGTGAAGCACGCGGCGGCCATGGCCAATGAGGAGGTCGGTGCTCTGGAGCCGCGCAAGGCACAGGCCATCGCCGAGGCATGCACCGACATCGAGCGGGGTCGCTACCACGAGCAGTTCGTCGTGGACGTCGTCCAGGGCGGAGCCGGCACCAGCACCAACATGAACGCCAACGAGGTCATCGCCAACCTCGCTCTGGAACGCCTGGGTTGCGTCCGTGGACGGTACGACGTCCTCCACCCGCTCGACGATGTCAACCGATGCCAGTCGACCAACGATGTCTATCCGACGGCCCTGAAGATCGCCGTGAGTGCGGCCCTCGCCGACCTCTCCGTCGAACTCGGCCTGCTGTCCGAGGCGTTCAGCGCCAAGGGCAGGGAGTTCCGGAATGTCGTGAAGGTGGGCCGCACCCAGTTGCAGGACGCGGTCCCGATGACGCTCGGTCAGGAGTTCGCCGCGTTCGGCGTCACTCTGGCCGAGGACAGGGCCCGCATCGCCGAGACGCTTCCGCTGCTCGCCGAGACCAACCTCGGCGCCACCGCGGTCGGCACCGGCGTCACCGCGGCACCCGGATACGCCCAGGCCGCTGTCCGGCATCTGCGGACGCTTACCGGGCTGGACCTGAAGGCGGCGTCCGACCTGGTCGAAGCAACCTCCGACACCGGTGTGTTCCTCCAGACGTCCGGGGTCCTCAAGCGCACGGCGGTAAAGCTGTCGAAGATCTGCAGCGATCTGCGGCTGCTGTCCAGCGGCCCGCAGTCCGGCCTCGGGGAGATCAACCTGCCGCCGCGTCAGGCCGGCTCCTCGATCATGCCGGGCAAAGTCAACCCGGTGATCCCGGAACTGGTCAACCAGATCGCGTTCGCCACGGCCGGGGCCGACATGGCGATCACCATGGCCGCCGACAACGGGCAGTTGCAGCTCAACGCCTTCGAGCCGCTCATCGGCCACCTGCTGCTCCAGCACATCGCGTGGCTGACTCGCGGCTGCGCCACTCTGCGCACCCTGTGCGTGGTCGGGATCACCGCCAACGAGGAGCGGCTGGCGCGGCAGGCCGCGCGGTCGGTCGGGGCGGTGACGGCGCTGACGCCCCGCATCGGGTACGCGGCGGCGGCCGAGGCCGCCCGGCAGGCGCTGGCCACCGGTGCCGACGTGCTGGACGTCGTCGTCGACAGCGGACTGCTCGACCGTGACAGCGCCGAGCGGTTGCTTCGGGCGGACGTCTGACGGGACGCCCGCAGTCCCCCTGGGTCATGAGACGCGGCCGGCCCCGCAGGGCAGCCCGCGTACCGCTGCTGTCCGCCGGTCCGCCGGGGGCAGCGGCTCCCTCGGCCCTGCGGTTCAGGATCGGGTGCGGTCGACGACGCGGGACAGCGTGAGAGTGGTGACCGTGTCACGTACACCGGGCATCTGGGCCATGTGGTTCCAGATGCCCCTTACGCGTTCCAGGGACTGTGCCTCCAGACTGACCAGCAGGTCGAACTCGCCGCTGAGCACGTCGCAGGAGACGACTTCGGGGATGCGTCTGATCGCCGCGAGGACGTCGCCGCCGCGCATCCGGTCCTTCCGGTAGACGAGGACATGGGCGCGGACGAGGTCTCCGGCAGCCGTGCCGGAGGGGCGGACTACGGTGTAGCCGCCGATGTGCCCCTGCCGTTCGAGACGTTCCACCCGTTGGCGCACGGCGTTCCTGGACAACTGCACACGCTGGCCGAGTTCGGCGTGGGTGATGCGGGCGTTGCGGGTCAGTTCAGCGATGATCTTCTCATCGACAGCGTCCATGGCCTCGACTCCTGGTCCTGGTCGTGAAAGGACCCCGGCGGCCTACTGGCCGCCGGGGCGGGGGCATCGGTTACCGCTCCGGCCGTTTCACCGGACAGTGCACTCCGCCCCGTGGAGGGCGAACACCCGGGCCGGGAAGCCGGAACCGCCCTGCGGCTTCGGCCAGGTCGCGACGATCAGGGCGCCCGCCTCGGGGACCCGGTCGAGGTTGGCCATCAGCTCGATCTGCCACCGGTCGCGCTCCAGGACATACCGCTCCAGGCTGAAGTCACCTGCCGAGGTGGCCAGACCGGGGTCGGTGTCGGTCTGCTCGTGACCGATGGCGGTGACGCCCACCTCCTCGAAAAGATGGCGCAGCACCGGGCCCGACCAGCCCGGCGCGTGGCTGATGCCCGCCTCGTCCCGGTTGGCCATGGCGGACGGGTCCGGCCAGCGGCGGCTCCAGCCTGTGCGCAGGGCCACGAAGGACCCGGCCGGTATGGGGCCGTTGCGGCCTTCCCAAGCGGTCACGTCGTCCAGCGTGGGCACGGAGTCGGGGTCGGCCTCGACACGGTCGGTGATGTCGAGGACGACCAGCGGCAGGAGCATTTCCTCGACGGGGATGTCGTCCAGAGTGCGCGCGCCGTCCACGAAGTGCACGGGCGGGTCGACGTGGGTGCCCCACTGGCCGACGAGCGTGTAGAGGTGCACATTGAAGCCGTCGCCGCGCTTCATGTCGAAGAGCATCTCGCGGCGCTCGTCCGGGAACGCCGGAAAGTGCGGCTGGCCCGGGTGGAAGGCGTGGGTGAGGTCCGTGTGGACGGACGTCTCGGTCAGTTCGCGCAAAGCGGCCCACAGGCGGGGTTCGGGGAAGCGGTCCATGTGCTGTTCAACCTTGTCTCTGTGTCGTGGGCGGGCGCCGGCCCGTGCGACGCGCACGGGCCGGCCAGTGTGGTGGGTTGCTTCGGGGCCGCAGGCTGTCGCTCGGCCCGTCAGGTCGGATCGTTCGTCAGCAGGTCGGCCAGTTCCGGGGGCTCGGCGACGGACGCGACGGCACCCGCGGCCTCCTCGGGGCCGCCGTACCCCCACCGCACATGGATGGCGGGAATCCCCTCGGCCGCCGCGCTCTGCACGTCGTACGCCCGGTCGCCGACCATGAGCGGCCGGGAGACATCGACACCACGTGCACGCAGCCGGGCGAGGCAGACCCGGATGACCTGGCGCTTGGTGGTCCGTCCCGCCGACTCGTCGATGCCGCAGACTGCCGCCAGACGGGCGTTCAGACGGTGGTGCCGGGTCACGCGTTCGGCCTGGTCCTCGACCTTGGACGTTGCCACGCCCATCGTCATCCCCAGTCCGGCCAGGGCGTCAAGCATCTCCGGAACTCCGGTGAACAGCGAGCTGTCGAGGGCACCGTGCTCCGCGTAGTCGGCCCGGTAGATGTGCAGGGCCCGCCGCGCCGTCTCCTCGTCGAGGCCGACGACGTACCGGAAGGACTCGTACATCGGCGGTCCGACGAAGGAGCGCAGGGTGGGCTCGTCCGGCACCCCTGCACCCACGCTGCGCAGCGCGGCCGCGGCACTGGCGGTGACCCCCGGCGCCGAGTCGACCAGGGTGCCGTCGAGGTCCAGCAGGATACAGGTCGGGTTCATGAACATCCCGTCTCCGTCGCCTTGGCCGACTGCCCGGCCCCGTATCGCAGGCGGTAGTAGAGGAAGCAGGCTCCGACGAACGGGATGCCGAAGTACAGGGCGGTGACCTGCGCCGGGTCGAAGGCGATACCGATGAGCGATGCCAGGCAGAGAGTGAAGGCGAGTACCGGCACGACCGGATAGAACGGGGTCCGGTAGGCCAGAGTCCTGATGTCTCCGCCGGACTTGACGAACCGTCGGCGGTGCAGGAACTGGGAGGCGACGATGGACATCCAGACGCCGACAGCGGCGAAGCCTGCCACGGAGACGAGCACCAGGTAGACCGTCTCCGCCGCGATAACGCTGCTGAGCAGGGAGGCGAGGCCGCCCAGCATGCTCAGCAGCAGCGCGGTCATGGGGATGCCGCGGGAGTTGAGCCGGCGCAGTGCCCGTGGTGCCTGTCCTTCTTCCGACAGGGAGAACAGCATGCGGGCGCAGGAATACAGTCCGCTGTTCCCGGCCGACAGCAACGCCGTGATGATCACGAAGTTCATCAGGTCCGCCGCGTACGGGATGCCGACGGTCGAGAAGACGGTGACGAAGGGGCTCTCGTCGAGACCGACCTTCTCGTACGGGATCATGGCGGCGATCACCGTGATGGCGCCGACGAAGAAGAGCAGCAACCGGACGACGGTCACCCGCAGCGCCTTGGGGACGGCGGTGGCAGGGTCTGCGGTCTCGCCCGCGGCGACGCCGATGAGTTCGGACCCGGAGAAGGCGTAGAAGGCTGCGAGGACGGTGACCAGGACGCCCGAGAAGCCGTGGGGGAAGAGGCCGCCGTCGGTGGTGAAGTTCTCGAAGAGGGACGGGAACGCCTGGCCACTGTCGGCGAGCGGGCGGAAGCCGGCCAGGGCGGCACCGCCCAGGACGATGAGGGCGACCACGGCGACGACCTTGATCAGCGAGAACCAGTACTCGGTCTCACCGAAGATCCGTGCCGAGAAGGCGTTCACTGCGAAGACGACCGCGGCGAAGACCACGCACCAGACCCACACGCTCACCGAGGGGAACCAGCGCTGCATCAGCAGACCGCAGGCGGTGAACTCGGAGCCGAGAGCGACGGCCCAGGTGAGCCAGTACAGCCACGCCGTGGCGAATCCGGTCGCCGGGCTGATGGAGCGGGCGGCGTAGATGTGGAAGGACCCCGAGACGGGGTAGATGACGGCGAGTTCACCGAGGCAGGTCATGACCAGGTAGACGACGAAGGCGCCGACGAGGTAGGCGAGCACGGCGCCGAGAGGGCCGGCCTGGGAAATGGTGAAGCCGGAACTGATGAACAACCCGGAGCCGATGACGCCGCCCATCGCGATCATGACGAGGTGGCGGGTGGTCATGGAGCGGCGCAGTGCCTCGCGGGGCGCTTCGGGGGATCCGGGCGGGACGGGCGACGGTGCGGGGGACGGGGGAGGGGACGAAGGCGCTGTGTGCGGCTGTGCCGGGGTGCTTCCCGGCGTGAGTGGCAGGGGCATATGACGTGTCCTTGGGGGCAGCGGCTGGGGACGGCAACGCATGGCGAAGGGGTGATGCCAGTGGTGGGGCCTGTGGCGCGCGGGTGGCCCCGCACGGCCGCGGCCGGGAGGAGCGCCTGCGGGCTGCGATGTCGGTCAGGCGCGGTGGACGAGGTCGAACGGAGCGGACAGTTCGACGACCGGGACTTCCCAGGGATGGGCATGCAGGATGCGGCCGAGGACGCGCGACACCTCGTCGTCCGGCGTATGAGCGTCGATGTGGACGGTGACGGTGAGCGTGGGGGAGAAGGAACTGTCACCGACGGAGCCGAAGGTCGGGTGGGCACCCGGCTCCGTGGTGAAGCCCTCCACGCCGACACCCACCTCGAAGACGTCGCTGTAGACACCGAAGTCGCCCGCGCACGGTGTCGAACGCAGGACCTGCAGCAGCGAGCCGAATGCCGCGTCGTCGCGCAGCGTCTCGGTGTGGCCCGCTCCCAGGGCGGCGAGTGTCTCACCGGTGACCGGCCAGTACACCCGGATCGACCGGACTGAGCGGAGCTTGATGTCCCCGAGGGGCGGTCGTGCCGGCGCTCCATCGAGTGCCGATGCCGTCCTGGCGGTGGTCATGTGTGTGACTTCCCTTCTTCGATTGACCGTGATGCTATGCGTGCATTAAGTGCACGACAAGATGTGAATGTTGCACGACTTGGAAAAGATTCGCCGGGTGACCACCGAGGTGATCGCTGGGTGGTTTCCGGGCCGGGTAGGCTGCCGCGCATGGAATCGAGTGTGGGCCGGGGCTTTGACATACTGTCCGCGCTCACCGGTCGCACGGTGGCCAACCATCACGGCGTCTCGATCAGCGACCTGGCCCGCGACATGGGGCGCGACCGCAGTCAGGTGTCCCGGGCCCTGAACGCCATGGCCGAGGAGGAATTCCTCCTGCGCGACGCCGCGTCACGCACCCTCGCACCGCACTGGCGGCTGTACGCGGACGCACAGGAGCTCACAGCCCACCGGCTGCGCACGGACGGGCAGACGGCGCTGGAAGGGCTGGCCGCCGACACGGGCGAGAGCTGCTACCTCGGCATACTCGTCGGCGACGCCACCGTCACCATCGCGGAACGGGTGCCGCCGGGCAGCAACCAGATCGGCTCCTGGATCGGGCGGCCCTACCCGGCGTACTGCAGCGACTGCGGCCAGGCCCTGTTGTGCGACGCCGAGGACGATGAGGTCGCCTCGGTCCTCGCCCGCACCGATTTCGTGCGCCACGGACCCAACACCCCCACCAGCGTCGACGACTTTCTCCACCGCCTCGCGGGGACCCGCGAGCGCGGCTACTCCGTCATCGACGAGGAGGCCGAACCGGGCCTGTACTCGATCGCCGCACCAGTCCGCGACTTCCGCGGTGAGGTGATCGCCGCGATCCAGATCGTGGGACCGCGTGTCCGCCTGGCGCCCCGCACCGACGACCACGCGGCGGCGGCCCTGTCCTGGAGCCGGTGGCTCCAGGACGCACTGCGCGGCCACAACAGCTGCTGACTCCGTCGCAAGCAGCCACACAGGCCTTCCCGGCCTCCGGCACGTGCCGCAGCCATCACCGCGCCGAGGAAAACGGCACAAAGCTGCCGCGCCCGAGACACCGGTCACCTTCACCGTTCACGAGCTCAAGCACCTCGCCCGCAACGCCGCCGAACTCATGACGCCGTCCACCGAGTTCCAGGCCGACGGCATCCAGCTCGAACTCCTCACCGGCTCGCTCACCGGCAACTACGACCCGAACGGCAGGGGCGCCATGTTCTTCGCCGTGCCCGCCGTCGCCGGTCAGATCGAGCGCAACTACATCCGGGAGAAGACCCTCGAAGGCCAGGTCACCGCCGCCGCCAAGGGCAACCACGGCGGATGACCCAAGGCCATCGACGACGACATGCCTGTGGCCGACCGTCCCGAACACCCCGCCGCCCGGCTTCCGCCACGAAACGAGCGCCTGCTCCAACTGGCCGCGAACTGACGCGAGGCAGCACTGGAACCCGGCGGGTTCGCCCCACCGTGCCCCACCCTGCGGCTCGTCAGGGCCGGCGAACCGGCCCAGGAACATCCGAACGAAAACCGGCGCTAAGCCCCGCCGGCGTGGAGAGGACACCAGGTCCACGAGTTCCGGTGGCGTACCGCTGATTTCCAATACTTCCCAAGGGCTGCAGCGTGCTCGACGCCAGCCGCAGTCAACCCTGGCGCGGCCGTCCGCCGCGCCAGGATTCCACCCCGGAAAGGCTCAGACCCTGAACGCCTTACTCGCAGAAGCGCAACGGGCGCAGCTTCTTCGGGCCCAAGTCGGATGGTGACGTGGGTGAGCGCATCGAAGGCGGAAGCGTCAGGCTGGAGCCACACCGCGCACACAGAGACCCCGGGTTGTCATGGCAGGGCCCGGGGTCTCGCGTGCAACGACACGTCACCGAAGGCGAAACGCGACGCGAAGCCGTCCGGCGTTCCGGGGTGATGTGAGGGAGGGATCAGTGGGCGGAGAGAGAGCGAAGTGCTCCCCAGGCGGTCAACAGAGCCACCGTGCACACGGTGATGTTGCCGATGCTGTGGGGATATTCACCTCGGGTGACATGCACGACCGCGCCGCCGGCCATGACGCAGGCAAGGCCGGCGGCGGCGGCCGGGGTGAGTACCGGGGCGATGTTCGTGGCGCGGGGAAGGATCAGCCCCACCGCGCCAAGTACCTCCAGTGCTCCGATCGCTTTGATCGTCTCGGGGCGGAAGTCCACGACCCACGGCATGAGCGGGACCAGTGCGTCCGGGGACATGACCAGCTTCATCCCGCCGGCGGCGGTGAACAGTACGGCGAGAAGGGCCTGGGCGACCCACAGGACGACGGGCACAGCACACTCCATAAGTGAAGGAACCCCTGCGGTTTAGTGTGGCCCTCAAGCTATCAGAAACCGCAGTGCCACCTTCACTTGTAAGATCCGGGCCATGGGAACCGAGCAGAGCCGAGGGCTGCGCAGGGACGCCGAGGTCAACCGGCAACGCATCATGGCGGCTGCCCGCACCGTGTTCGCCGAGCGCGGGCTGGGCGCGCCCCTGGAGGACGTGGCGCGACAGGCCGAAGTCAATATCGCCACGCTCTACCGGCGTTTCCCCGAACGGGAAGCCCTGATCGAGGCGGTGCTGACCGACCGCATGACCGAACTGGCCCGCCTCGCCGAGAACGCGACGCTCAACCCCGACCCCTGGGAAGGCTTCAAGGGCTTCGTCGAGCGCATCTGCGCCATGCAGGCCGCCGACCGCGCCGTCACCGAGGGCTTCACCGCGTGCTTCCCCGACTCACCGGCCATGGAAGAGCCACGGTCCCGCGCCATAGAAGCCCTTGACGCACTGATCCGCCGCGCACAGCAACAACACCGCCTGCGCCCCGAGATCACCAGCAGCGACGTCATCCTGTTCCTGATGGCCAACGCCGGCGTACTGTCCTCCACCCGCCACGCCGCCCCCGGCGCCTGGCAGCGCCTGGTCTCCCTGCTGCTCGACTCCTGCCGCCCCGACGGGCCCACGTCGCCGCTGCCACCCGTTCCCGGCCCCGAGGAACTTCACGACGCGATGCTCGCAGCACGGCCGCGTCGCTGACCGAAGTCCGTACGACGCAGCGCCTTGCGGGACGGGACAGCTCCCGCGCCCCGGCTCACCCCAGGAAGCGGCGGTGAACGCAGCGCCCGACGGCCGGCTACCGACGGTGCGGGGGGTGGGGTGGTGGTGGGATGGTGTCCGTACTGGGTGCGGCCTGTGGCCAGATGAGCAGGACGGGGCAGGGGGCGTGGTCGACGACGAAGCGGCTGGCGGGGCCGAGGCTGCGTGGCCCCAGGTGGGTGCGGTCGCCGTCGCGCGCGAGGACGAGCAGGTCGGCACCTTCCGCGGCGGCCACAACCTCCCGTTCGATGCGGCCGTGACGCTCGATGCGGGTGCACGGGCGTTTCAGCCGCGCGGCCGCGGCGTCCAGGAGGTGTTCGCCGGCCGCGGCAGCGAGGTGTTCCACCGCAGTGCCGGGGTCCCGGTCGGGGCGTGCGCGGCCCAGCAGTCCGGCGTAGGCACCGTGGGCAGCTCCGGGTACCTCAGATCCGGTGACGTGCAACAGCACGACGTCGGTGCCCTCGGGTGCGTGGATCCGGATGGCGTCGATGCACGCGGCCCAGGTGCCTTCGACGATCCAGGCGATGACAGTCACGGGTTCAGCCTCCGATCACGTGGAGCGAGGCCCACAGTGCCACGACTGCGAGCAGCAAGGCGGTGGGCACGGCGAGAGCCCCGAGCCGGGTGAACTCGCCCAGGTCTACGTCACTGTCGTGTTCGCGCAGGATGCGCCGCCACAGCAGGGTGGCCAGGGATCCGGCGTAGGTGAGGTTGGGGCCGATGTTCACCCCGAGCAGCACCGCCAGGACGGCGCCGGGCCCGGTGGGGGCGGTCAGCGGCAGCAGCACCAGGACGGCGGGCAGGTTGTTGATGACGTTGGCCAGTACGGCGGCCAGGACAGCGATGCCCAGCAGTGCGGGCAGGCCGGTGCCGCCGGGCACGACGTGACCGAGCGCGGCAGCCAGGCCGTTGTCGACGACCGCACGGACCACGATGCCCAGGGCCAGGACGAACGCGCAGAACGGCAGCGCCGCGGCGCGCACGATCGCGGTGGGGGTGGTTCGGCGCTGGGCAAGGGCACGTCCGGCCAGCACGGCCGCGCCTGCGGCCGCCGCCCATGCCGGGTTGACCCCGAACGCGGAGGTCACCACGAAGCCGACCAGGGTGCAGGCCACCGTGGCCAGGGCGAATACCGGCACCTCGCGCGGCTCCGGTGTGGGCGGTGCCTGAGCCCCTGCGTCCAGGTCGGTGGCGAAGAAGCGGCGGATCACCACGTACTCGGCACCGATGGCCACCAGCCAGGGCAGCGCCATCAGGGTGGCGAAGCGGGTAAAGCTCAGACCGCTGGCGGCGAAGGCCAGCAGGTTGGTGAGGTTGGAGACCGGCAGCAGCAGCGACGCGGTGTTCGACAAGTGGGTGCAGGCGTACACATGCGGTTTGGCACGGGCGCCGAGCCGGGCGGCGGTGGCGAACACTACCGGGGTCAGCAGGACCACCGTCGCGTCAAGGCTCAGTACCGCCGTGATCAGCGAGGCGACCGTGAACACCTGGATCAGCAGTCGGCGCGAGCTGCCGGCAGCCTTGCGGGCCATCCAGGCACCGCAGGCGTGGAACAGGCCCTCGTCGTCGCACAACTGGGCCAGGACCAGGACCGCGGCGAGGAAGCCGATGACCGGTCCCAGCCGGGCGGCCTCGGCCGCCGTGTGGTGCAGGGAGATCGCGCCGACGGCGATGACCACGCCGGCGGCGGGGACTGCCACGACGGCCTCCGGCCAGCCCCACGGGCGGATCACCGCGCAGGCAAGGACTGCCACCAGGAGAGCGGCGGAGAGTGTCTCCGCGAGCGGCGCGTTCAAGGCCGGTGCCTGTCTGAGAGGGGATCGCAATCCCGTCTGCGTCGCTGTTGGCTGTCCCCGGTATCGGGCACGCCCGCATTCCTCGTACGCTGCGCCGGTAGCGGGATCATTCGCCTGTTCCTTCCCTCGCCGTTCCCGTCGAGGACCTGCCGGTGCAGGCCGTCCATCAGCTCGGCGGCGGTTCCACTCGCGGCCTGGTGACGCGTCGGAACCTTCATGAACCCTAGGCCGCGGCATGTTCAGCAGTGAGGAATTCCCACCCGCACTCAAGGAACGGTTGCCAGGGGCGGACAGACCATGCGATCGGGCGAGTGGCCGGGGGTACCTTTCGGGAAGCCGGTGTGTCACCCGTCCGCAGCCGACTGCGCCTGAGCTACGTGGGCTTGCGCCACACAGGCCGCCGAGGTGGCCAGATGGACCGGAGCGGCCCGTCGCTCGCCCTGGGCGGGGTGTTCGGCGAACACCGCCACCGTCGTGCTCATCGACTGCGCCGAGACCGCAGCCTACAGGGTGCGGGTGCCGGGGCCGGTGCCCGCAACGGCGACCTGCGCCACTCCGAACCGTCGCCGGGTGGGTAGGTGGCGAGGTTGCCGCTGACCACCCAGGCGTCGGCGTCGGGGTGGACGGGCACGATGCGCGCGGCTACGAACATCCCCTTGCGTAGGTTTCCCAGAGCATGCCGCCCCAGGTTGGAGTGGACCCGGTAGATGAGGCCGTCCAGCAGGTTGTGCAGGATGGCGGCGCCTCGATCGAGGCCCTACATTGCGTCAGCACGGCGGGCAAGAGCATGCGGTGCTCCTGATCGAGTACGGCCTTGCGGGGCAGCCAGTCCCCCGGAAGCCGGCGACCTGGCACGATCTCCGCCCCCTGGAGTCGCTTCAACCACTCTTGAACAGCGGAATCCCTGGTACTCAGCAGACGGGTGAGCCGGGTTCGGCGAGCGGCACGGAGAAACGGAGCGATGGCAACACCGGCACCGCGCTCCGTGCCGACTCAACAGCTACCGTCTCCTGTGGATCACCGGGCCCCCTCGGTACGGTGGCAGGTCAGGTCGGCGGCGGGGAGCGTGCCGTCCCGCAGGTAGTCGACAACGGCTCGGTCGGCGCAGGGAACGGGGGTGAGGCCGTCCAGCCCGCGCCCGAACACTCCGTGCGCCCGGATGTCCGCCGTCACCAGCCGTGAACCGGTCAGGCGGCGGTGCAGGGCCAGGCCCCCTTCATACGGCACGTTGTTGTCGTGCCGAGCTTGGAGCATCAGCAGGGGCACATCGTTGCCGATCACCGTCGCGGGCTCGCGGGACGTGCTCGTCCAGAACGCGCATGGCGCGGTCATGCCGTTGACGAGCGGACCGAAAACGGGCTGGCTCACACGGCTGCGTTCCATATTCCGCCAGTACGTCTCCGGGTTCTTGGGCCAGCCCCCGGCGGGCCAGCCGCGGTCTCCGCACATGAAGAGCGCCCCGCCCAGCATGCTGTCCGCCAGATCGGGGGAGGCGAGCAGTTCCAGCATGGCGGCGAGCTCCGGACCGGGCTCGACCGGCCGGCCCGCGGCGGCGCCGACCAGGTCGCGCACCGTGGAAGCGAGCGCCGGGTCGTACTCCTCGTGCTGGATGAACTGCCGCAGCACCAGTCGCAGCAATGGTGCGTCGAGGCGGACGCCGGAGACGACGACCGGGCGCCGTTCGGCACCGTCGAGCAACTCCTGGACCTGCGTGCGGACGCGGGCGGGTGTGCTGCCGAGGCGGTAGGTCTTGTCGTGCCGGGCAGTCCATCCGGCCCAGGCGTCCAGTCCTTCTTCGAGGGGCCGGCCCGCACGCTGGAACAGCTGGTACTGGGTGGCGGTGGGATCCGTGGACGAGTCGAGGACGATCCGGTCGGCGCGGCGAGGGAACATCTGGGTGTAGACGGCGCCCAGGTCGGCACCGTACGAGACGCCGTAGTACGAGAGTTTGGGCTCGCCCAGCGCCGCGCGGATCGTGTCCATGTCGCGGGCGACGTTCCGGGACGTGGCGTGGGGCAGAAGCCGGGCGTTGTCCTCGTGTTCCCGGCAACGGCGTGCGGTGTCGCGGGCGTCGCGTACCGACCGGTCGAAGTCCTCACGACGGGTCGTGGTGGGGCCGGGAGCGGGCGCCGGGGCTGCGGGGGCGCAGGCGAGGGGTGTGGACTCGCCCAGGAAACGCGGGTCGAAGCCGATCAGGTCGTAATGGTCCGCTGTGTCCTTCAACGCGGTCCGCAAGTACAGCGTGTTGGCCAGGCCCGTGCCGCCGGGACCGCCCGGATTGGACAGTAGGATGCCCCGGCG
Organism: Streptomyces sp. NPDC001020; assembly: GCF_053599115.1. Taxonomy (NCBI): domain Bacteria; kingdom Bacillati; phylum Actinomycetota; class Actinomycetes; order Kitasatosporales; family Streptomycetaceae; genus Streptomyces; species Streptomyces sp. NPDC001020. Next base: position 159,709 of record NZ_JBSFLQ010000007.1, read on the forward strand.
CTTCCCATGTGCTCCCGTCGCGGCGATCCGCGAGACCGCGATCTTGATCGTCGGGCCGTCGGGGTCGGCGTAGTCGAGTGGCACGGTCACCTTCGTGCACCGTGCGCCTGCGGCGCGCAGCTCCTTCTGCTGCGGTGAACAGGTGCTCCAGACGAGAGGGTGACGGGGCGACTCGGTGGAGCGGGTAGCCGGGGCGGGTGAGGCAGATGCGGGCATGCCGCCCGCAACTAAGCAGGTCAGGCCGAGACCCGCGGTGATCAGACGGACGACGCGCATCGTGCTCCTCGGATCGGGTGGGAGGTACCTGCACGACGCTAGGGACCCGCGCGGCCTGGGAACATCAGGCCACCCGGTCGACAGAACCTGGAGATAGCACCCGATAGCGGCCTGGGGATTGGGCGCGCTGGCGCAGCCGTCGCCGCAGGTGGTCGTAGTCGTAACCCTTGTCGGCGTGGAGCTTGCCCGGACGTCGCCGGCGTCCGCGCCGAGAGCGGATCGGTGGTATGCCCTTCACCTGCGGGATCAGCGCCTGGGTGTCGTGCATAGGGCCAGGCCTGCGTCCGTTGCACGGACCGGACGTCACCGACGAGGAGTGAGGCCCCGGCGACGGCCGCCAGCGGCGCAGGACGCTGACGACCCGCTCCCTGCCGAGGAGGGGAGCGTTCTCGCGTCAGCCACGGCGTGACCAGGTAGGGGCCCACCTACCCGGGAGCAGCACCGACGTTATGAAGTGGTGGCGGCGCAGGCCCGCACGGCCCGTGGAAACACCGACCCCCACCTCGCCCACATTCGGCAGGAGTTGAGTCACGCCGGCGGCCGGGTGAGTTTGGCGGCCACGGCGTCGAGGACCCACTCCAAGCCGGTCGCGAAGGACGCCTCGGCGTCCACGTCCGTGCCGTCGTACACGGCCTTGGCCAGCGCCGGGAAGCGGCCGGGCGTCACCTTGGTCGAGACCTCCCTCGACGACGTCGACACCCGCCACCCTGGCCTCGCCCGGTTGATCGGCGACGGTTCCGTGGCTGTGTACGGCGTGAACCGAGCGCTCGTCGCCCAGCGCAACAGCGGCGGCCACGTCAAGGTGTACGCCCAGTTCCGCGCGCCGCTGGACTGGCACACATACCTGGACCTGGCTGACGTCGAGGCCGTGCGATCGAGTCTGCTGGCTCTGTTCGACGGCTGGGCCGCTCCCGTCCTCGACCTCCTCCGCCATGGCACCGCTTTCTTCCACCGCCCCCTCTACGTCCTGCCCGTGTCCCACACCTGGACCCACGTCTTCGGAGTGACGCTACTGGGCGACGCCGCCCATCTGATGCCCCCGTTGGGAGCGGGCGCGAACCTGGCGATGCTGGAAGGCGCCGAACTCGCCGAGTCCATCGCCACCGGCCCTGGAGATCTGGACGAGGCCGTCCGCGCCTTCGAGGAACAGATGTGGGAGCGGGCCGGCAGGTGGGCCAAGATCACGACCGCCGGTCTGGAGCGCCTCGTGAGCCCGGACCCCGCCGAAGCCCTCGCCCTCTTCGACCAAGTCCAGCCATCCTGACTGCCAAGCGCGAGAACACCAGCACTACTGACTTTGACTGCGTGATGTCGTCATGGCGGGGGCGGGCACGAGTCCCCTGCCAGTGAGCCCGGCGCGCCTCGTCCTTCGGACAGACGTCGTATGGGGCGGAGGTGATGACTGCGGCGCGGGAGTCCTTGACAGAGCTCAGTGGGACTCGCGGGATGTCGCACACAGGACCACGCCCACCACGACCAGGGCGACGCCGAGCGTCTCGGTGAGCGACGAGATCTGACGGACAGTCATTTCAACTGGAGGATGGCGTGAGGGCCTCCACGGTCCGGCACACAGTCACAATCGGCGCGCGGCGGCTTTCGCGAGATGGGCGGCGGGGGCGGTGTCGGGCGCGGGGCTCGGCGCGCGGGTTCACCAGCGCATGTGGACGTCCTCGGCCCATCCGAGCAGCCGGTCCACGGTGATCTCGTGTCCCTCGTCGTCGCGGACATGGCCGGAGTAGTGGCCGAAGCACTGGTCGGTGCGGTTGGCGATCAGACCGGCTTCGGTGCGGGTTGAGCGGTTGTGGAAGGGGGTGAAGGTGAGGTCCACCGCGGGCCGGTCGCCCGGCGAGGTGATGGTCCACGGGGCCATGACATCGCCGGGCGTCCAGCGCCACTCCAACTCCGCCCCGATTTTGGTGAGTCGGCCGTCCACACAGAGCGCGTTCTCGGTGGCGCCGGTGCCCCGTGTCCAGCGTCCGCCGAACTGCAGCCCCACCGTGTGACCGCCCGTGCGGCCCGAGGCGGCTCCCCAGTTCCAGTCGACCGAGCGCGGCCAGCGGCCCCGCCCGTGGTCGAGTACGGCCCAGGCGTCCTCACCGAAATCCAGGACCCTGCCCCCGATCCGGACGGTGCCGGAGGCGGGGCGGGCCGTGTGCTTCGACGTGTACTGGAAGCGACGCTCGTCCCACGGCACGACGACCGACAGGGTTTCGTGGCCGACGGGCAGAGCGGCGAAGAGGTCGACCTCCACGGTCTCCTTCGGCGAGGACGGGGTCAGGCAACGGGCTCGCAGACGGGTGCCGCCGTCCTCCTCGCGGATCTCGATCCTGACCCTACCGCCGGTGGGGCGGGGCGGGCCGACCACCGCGGCGGGGGAGCCGGCCGCTCCCGCGATCGTCTCCGGGAGGCGGTCGCTCCGGCAGCCGGGCGCGATCGCTGTGCGCTCGAACTCACGCACTCGCGGCCCGCCGGAGGCGCCCGGCCGCCTCCGGTCCTCCGGTCCGTACGGGCTCCCGGACTCGCGCCGGTCCTCCGGTCCGTACTCCAGCACGTACACGGTGTCCAGGGTCAGGAAGTCGAGATCGCTCACGGTGAGCGCGACGAGGTGGGTCGGTGTGGTCACGCACCAGTACTCCCAGCGCTTGGTCCGGCCCCAGCCCCGCAGGTTCGCCCGGTGCAGCGGCTGTCTGGACCATCCGACGGCCGAATGGTTCAGCCGCCCGTCCGGCAGGCACAGGTCGACGGGGGCGGTGATTTCACGCTCATGGGTGGCCATGCGCGGAGCCTATGCGAGACTCTGCCGCGGCAGGCCGCCCATGAGGCCGGGAGGGCACCGAAGCCCTCCACCGTCAAGCGGCGGATGCTGGCGCTGACTTTTGGGTGTCCTCTGCCCTTAGTTTCGCCGGGAGTGAGGAGACAGCCTCGGCGCTGCCATCGTCCAACGGGGAGGGCTGGAAGTTATGCAAGGGCAGGACTGGATCGAACGTGCAGGAGAGTTGTTCGAAGTGGCGATGTTCGGCGGGGACACGTCCGCGCTGGACCGGTCCGATGATGTGCTGGACGCGATCGAGGCGCCGCTTTCCATGGCGCGGGGCAAGGTACTGCACGTCCGCTTCCTGAACGACCGCGATGAGAACAGCCAGGAACTGGTGCTGTTCGAGCGCGCGGCTGCGTTGTACCAGCGTCTGGGGGACGTGTCGGGTGAGGCGGACGCGTTGTTCTGGGTTGGCTGCTGGCACCAGGTGGTCAAGGGCGACGGTGCCACCGGCAGGCCATACTTCGAGCGGTCCTACGAGCTGGCGAAATCCGTCGACGACCGGATGACGATGTCCTACGCGATACGCCATCTCGGCTTCGCCGACAAGGACGCGGGCCACTTCGATCAGGCCCGCGAGCGGTTGACCGAATCGGTGACCCTGCGCCGGGAGATCGGCTTCAGGCCCGGGGAAGCGGCCGGCCTGGTGGCGCTGGCTTACCTCTCGGCCGAAACCGGCGACGCATCGGCGGCGTTCCACCACCTCGACGAGGCCGAGTCGGTCGCCGAGAGCTGCGATGCCAAGGCTGTGTCGGGGTGGATCCAGCAAGCCCGCACCACGCTCATTCGCTCCTAGGACAGTAGAACAGCGCCTTCGCCGCCCGGCCGGCAGGCACGGATCGGCACCGCATGGCCGGTGCGGCGCAGGGACGGACGGGCCTCTCCGGTGGCCGCCGCGGCTGGGACCCTCTTCCTGGTCGATGCCTGGTTCGACACGGTGACCTCGCACACCGGCCTGGACCACGTGCAGTCGCTGTGCTTCGCCTGGAACGTGGGGAAGCCCCCGTACCCAGGGAACATTGGGTACGGGGGCCGTGGTGCGCTGTGCGCGTGGTCGGCCTACTGCGTGGTCGTCCTGCGGCGGCGCATCCACCACGCCAGGGCTCCACCGGCCACCGCAAGGGCGGCGGCGATGGCGGAGAGCATGCCGATGGGGGTGTCGGAGCCGGTGTCGGCAAGGTTACCGTCCGGGTCCTGGTCCGTCGGCGGCTGTGTGTGAGTGCCGCTGGTGGGGGTCGGGTTCGGTGCCGGGCTCGACGGGCTGCCCGTCTCGGTCGGAGTCGGGGTGGGCTTGCCGGTGTCGGTGGGGCTCGGGGTGGGCTTGCCGGTGTCCGTAGGTGTCGGCGTCGGGGTGGGGTCGCTTCCTCCGCCGGTGGCATCGTTGGCGGTGTTCCCGCCCAGGTACAGCATGCTGTCGTCCTCGGCATCGTCGGCCATGGCCTTGACGCTGAGGGTCGTGGTGCGCGGCAGGTTGCGGTGCTCAGTGCGGAAGCGTCGGCCGGTGATGTTGCGCTTGGGCGACTTGGAGAAGTCGACGCCGCCGACGATGTAGACCATCAAGCCCTGGGCGGTGTCCACGTCGTACTCGAACTCGCCGTTGAGGAAGATCTTCCGGTAGCGCTGGAACAGCTCGTTCTTGTCCCAGTTCTGGTTGGGGGCGGCGATCGGCCACGGCTTCACATCGTTGCTGTTGATGATCTTGTGGTAGTCGGTGGGTGACTTGGCATCCTGGAGGCGGATCCACTCGGCGGCCACCCGCGCGGTGTAGACGCGGCGCAGGTCGGCGTACTGCGGGGCGGTGTTGATGGTCTTCTCGACCTCGGGCACGATCATCTGGTTGATGACCCGCTGCGCCTGGTCCCGTTCGGCCTTGGACGGGTTGCAGATCCTCTCGCTGCCGGGCTGGGTGGCGAAGTCCTGCGGGGTGGACTGGAGTTTGAGGGGGGCATCCAGGATGTAGACGCCGCCGTCCTGCTCGCGGACCTCAGCGGGCTTGGGCTCGATCCAGTTGCGTATCCCGTCGAAGCACGGGCGGCCGTTCTCCCTGGGCAGTGCCGCCCAGAACCGCTTCCCGAGATCAGTCTTGGGGTCCATGGCCTTGAAGAAGTCGTGCTTCATCTGAAGGTCGGCTTCGAGGAGGACGCGTCCGGCGTCGGTCTTGCCGAACTTGTCGTCCATGACCTTGTCGGGCTGGTCCGGGTTCAGATTGACCCAGAACTTCTCCGGGGTCAGCGCCAGCCAGGTGAAGAAGGAATCCGAGATGAGCTTCGACTTGGCCTTGCCGCCGAAGCCCGGCTCAGCGTCGGGGTCGGGGTTCTTCTTCGCGGAGAACGCGTAGTCGAGGCCCTTGCCCTTGACCGGCTTGCCCACATACCGCAGTTCAAGGGTGGTGAAGTCGACTCCTCCAGGGGTACGGACCCGGTTTCCGGAGGGATCCAGGGTACGCACGTAGGCGTTCTCCCTGCGGGCGATCTCCCTGCTGGGGGCGGAGCCCTCCACCACGCGGGTTGCTCCGCCGGCGTAGGAGTAGCGGCCGGGCGGGGCGAGGTTGGTGTCCAGGCGGGAGTACTTGCCCCGCTGGTACTGGGGGATGCCCACGGAGCGGTGCTCGTACGTCGTCAGGCGAGGGCGTCCGCGGGAGTCTCGGCCGAACTCCTGGCGGTACTTGTCCATCAGACTCCGCGTGTCCTTCTCCTGCTGCCCGCCGAAGACGTAGCGCATGCGGAAGTCCTTGAAGCGGGGGTCGTTCATCAGGCCGCGGGTGGAGTTGTTCTGCTTGGAGTCGTGGGCGCCTCCGGCCTTGGCCTCGACGAACTCCTTGGTCTTGTAGTTGACCGCATCCAGGCGGCGGATGACCTTCTTGCCGGTCCTGGGGTCGGTGACCTCGATCTCTTCTTCGCAGATCCAGTCCGGACCGTGCAGCTTGAGATCGTTGACCAGCTTGCCGTGGAAGGCATTGCCGCGGCTGTTGTTGCCGTAGGTGCCGATGTAGTCGGTGTCCAGGTACGCCTGAAATGAGGGCGCCTTGCGGTTGCCGAGTCGCTGGTTTCGGTAGTAGCGGGCGTAGATGCGGCGCGGGTCGTCTTTGTCGTATTTTTCGTAGTTGACGCCGATGCCCTTGAGGAACTTCTCCCGCTCGACCGGGTCATCCGGGAGCGTCAGCCCGTCGAACGACTGACGCGGGTTGTCGTAGCCGTAGGAGTCCCAGTCCATTGCCGGGCGCACGCTGTTGTCGGTCTCCCAGGGCAGGGAGCCGTCCGGGGCCGGAGTACCGGACGTCTCGAACTGCTCGTCGCAGACCTTGCCCTTCTTCGGCTTGCGGGGCGCTGCGTCCGCGGTTCCGGTGAGTTGGGGCAGCCCGGTTGCGGTGATGACTGCCGCGCAGGCGACTGCGAGTGCGGTGCGCAGTATGCGCGGCACACTGCGTCTGGGTATGGGGTGGCTCACGTGTTCTCCCGTGAGGGCCCAGAAAGGGCGGGATGGGTCCCGTGTGACGCCAGGGGCCCCCGTGGTCGTTGGCGGCACCAAGCGCCTCAGCCTAGGGGGTCAACTCGTCGGCGTCACAACGGAAAGCTGGCGTGCCGAGCTTCAACATCCATGCAGTGCCGGATCGTTATCGTTCGGTGTGGGGTACGTATGATCACCGGCATGACGGGGAACGAGAGCTGGACCGCAAACGCCACACTTGTCAACTGGCTGGCCACTCAGAAGGACGCCTTTGCCGCGTGGGAGGCCGAGGTGGGCGGAGTGTGGGACTTCACCATGGACTCCCTCGACCGGCTGGAAGAGGTGATCCGTGACCGGTTCACCAGCTACGAGGAAATCCAGGACGTCGAGGACAGCCCGTTCGTGCAGGTCGCCTACTGGTACTTCGGCGAAGTCTTCGTCCGCAACCACGCCATGGTCTGGCAACGGCGCCCCACTGACGATCCCAGCGACCGGCCATTCATCATCGGCCCTGGTGATGATGGCCTGGACGAAGACGACGACCGGCCCGCGACCGCACCTGACACCGAGATCCCCGCACTGTTCCTGCGCGGTCCGGACAACCACCTGCGTGACGCCCTGGAGGGCTGGCTGTAGGGAACCCGCCATCCCCGCGCGTGCGGGGCGGCCCCGTTGGCCGGGTGCGGGCCGCGGAACCTGGCCCCGGGCTCTCGTGCTCGGGGTGGGCAGGTCGTCTCCGCAGCCAGAGTCGGCCTTGTGCCACCATGACCGAATCGATGTCGGCGGGTGGGCCATCGTGCAAGCTCAAGGTCAGGACTTCCACCGCACCGGCAGCTGACGCGGGCCCCGGATGAGCAGGCCGTGGCGCCAGATCAAGGCGGCCGGGTGGACGTCGAGCGCGAGGTCGGGGCAGCGCTCCAGTAGGGCTCGGATCGCGATACGAGCTTCCATACGGGCGAGCGGCGCGCCGAGACAGTAGTGGATGCCGTGACCGAAGGCGACATGACCGCCCGCGGCCCGCCGGATGTCGAAGCGGCCGGGGTCGGGGAACCGTGCCGGGTCGTGGTTCGAGTCCGCCAGAGCGACGAGGACCAGTTCGCCACCGCCGGGGATGACTGTAGTGCCGATCTCGACGGGCTCTGTGGTGAACCTGAATGTCGGCGTCTCCACCGGCCCGTCGTAGCGCAGCATCTCCTCCACCGCGTTGTCGATGAGCGCCATGTCCTCGCGCAGTGCGGCGAGTTGGCCGGGATGAGTCAGCAGGGCCAACACTCCGTTGGATATCAGATTGACCGTGGTCTCATGCCCCGCGACCAGTAGCAGCCAGGCGGTACCGCGCAGTTCGTCCGCCGACAGCCGGTCACCGTCCTCGTCGGTGGTGCGGATCAGAGCGCTCATCAGGTCCTCGCCCGGGGTCAGGCGTTTGCGCTCCAGCAAGTCGACGAGATATGCGGACACCTCACCCGTCGCCGCCAGCCGCGCCCCCGGGTTGGGGTCGGTGAGGATCGTGCCGGTCCAGGCCCGGAAAGCGGCCCGGTCCAGCATCGGCACACCGAGCAGCTCGCAGATCACCGAGATCGGCAGCGGGAACGAGAGTGCCTCGACGAGATCGGCCCGCCCTTCCGGAAGCGCCACCATCGTGTCGAGCAGTTCGTCGGTGATCTGCCGTACACGCGGCGCGAGTTGCTCGATCCGGCGCGGGGTGAACTCGCGGACGACCAGCTTGCGCAGCCGCTCGTGGTCCGGCGGATCGGAGTTGAGCATGTGCGGCCCCGCAGAGGGACTGGGGATCGGAAAGGAGGGCGAGGCGTTCTTCCACTGCTTGGACAACCGCGGATCTACGAGTGCGGCCCGGCCGGCCTCGTACCCGACAACGAGCCAGGCCTCCGTACCCTCTGGAATCCGCACCTTGTGCACGGGGCCGCGCTCCCGCAGCGCCGCGTAAACCGGATAGGGGTCGCGGACGAAGTCCTCGCCCATCGCGACCAGATCGATCACCTCGGCTGCTGCCATCGCCTGCCCCCGTCTCCCGCTTCGCCCGACGCTAGCAGTGGGCGTTGCTTCGGCGAAGGAGGCATTCAGCCGAACCGGCGGGGCTTTGGTCTGGCAACGTGGTGAGGTCTGCGGAAGCCGGGGTACGGCTCGTTGCGTACATCAGCTCTGGTCGGCGACCCGTTGGAAGCGACAGGGGAGCCCGAACTCACGTGCGAACTACGGGGCTATGGTGCTTGCATGGCACTACTACCCGTCAGGTTTCTCCTGAGACACGCCCGACTGACTACGGCCACGATGCCCGGGATCGCAGTTGCAGGCCGGCTCCCGCAGCGTCATGAAGGCAGTGCTGCAGTAATAACGGGGCTCGCACCAGGCCGGGCACCCAAGGATGAGGTGTCTGACCGGCAACAGTCAGGCACCTCACGACCACCGGAGCCCCAGCGTGTCCACACTTCACAGCGCACACGAGTCCAGCAGGCAAGGACTGTGCATCCCACACCGGCCGATGCGTACTCGGTGCGCCTTGTGGTCGTGTAGTCGCAGCGTGGACGGCGGTGGTGCGTATCGAGTGCGCACCACCGCCTTGCGAGGTGGGCCGGACAGCCCACCGGCTTCTGGCCACCGCCATGTCTCGGAGGAATGTCGCCCGGTGCGGACGGTCAGAGGCGGCCCGCCACGAAGTCGGCTACCTGCGTGCCTAGTTGCTGGCCCGCGCGGTTGTCGATAGAGGTGTGCTGGCCGGACCAGATCCGGCTCAGCCACGCTTCGGTGGCGGCGTCCTGGAAGCCGGCGAAGGTTCGGGTGATGCCTTTCGATGTCACCGCGAGATGCTGCCGCGCACCGTACAACCCGGCGAGCGCCGTTGCCGCCGCCTGGCTGAGGGCGCCGTGAGCGCCGGGATAGGACGGATCCGGGGCGGTCTCAAGCAGAGGGGTCCAGTTGGGATCGCCGACGATGCGCGGGTTGTAGTGGGTACCGCCGAGCCGGACGGCGGTCACGGGCCGCCATACGCGATAGGTGTACTTGGCGTCGTACATCGCGATCGCGGTGTCGGCGAGGGACAAGTCGAGCCGGGCGAAGACCTTGACCGCCTTCTCCAGGCTCGCGTTCTGGGAGGTGACAAGGTCCTGCGCGATCTGGTTCCAGACGTTCCAGACGGGCGCCGCCGCCCAGAACTTCGCTGCCGCGGTCTGATCAGGGGTGCGGGTGGTACTGGTCTTGCTTCCCAGGCGCTTGACCTCGTTCAAGGCGGTGGCGTACGCGGCGCTGCTCACGGCCGGTGGCGCCGCCGGGCGGAACTGGCGTCCGTTGGCCAGCACGAACGGCTTGACCGAGCCCAAGTTGGTGAACACGGGCGCCGGGAAGTCGGGAGGGGTGGTCCGGTAGTCACCGGGCGCGTCGCCGGGGCGGAACCGTGGCGGCTTCGCTGAGGACCCGTCGTGGGACCGTAGGCTGATCAGTCGACGGGCGACCGCGGCTCCCACCGCCATGCCCGCCTGTTTGCCCGGGCCGTTGGGAATCGCGGACAACTGGCTGCGCAGCCGTTGGTCCACGCCTGCGCGCTTGGCCGGGTACAGGGCGACCAGCACATCGTGGGCTGCCTGGTCCGCTGCGGCATCCGCACGAGCGCCTCGTGGCGCCGACACCGAGAACATGTAGGCGGGACCTGCCCGGGTGATCGATACCACCGCGTCGTATTCGGCGGCCTGGAGGAGCGCGAAGCTGCGGGTGGGGTGGACGGTGGCCGGCTGCGCCTTCGGATCGCTGAGGATGGTGATGAGCTCGCGGTTCCATTCCACGACCGATGTCGCCGACCCCGTGGCCGCGGTGGGCGGGGCCGGCGAGTGAGGGACGCTGGACCCGAAGGCGGGGCTGGCGATTCCGGCCGCCAGCGCGGTTCCGGTGAGTATGGCGAGTGTCTTCTGCTTTCCACCCATGTTCTGTCGCTCCTTGTCGTTGGTGGCGGGCAGTGGCGACCGTGGTCGTACGCGTCGCCCATTCGGGTCACGGCGGACCGCAGAGTCAGCGGAGACCACGGGTCGAGCGGGGATTCCACAGCGCGTGCCACGAAGAAGCACTCCGGACATCCGCTCCGGAGTGGGACGGGGATTGCCGAGCCGGCTCCCGTCCGACTGATGCCTGCGCTGGGGCCGGTCGTCGAAGAATCACGGCCGGGCTCACCGGCGATACCGGCTCATGAGGCGGCACGCGTCACCCACACCAACGTGTCGGAGGGCTGACCGGGCGCGCATGGTCCTGCAACCCGATCACCTCTCCACGTCATCAAGGTCGCTTGCCAGATACAGCCTGCAAGGACCCCATCCACGCCGCAACTCATGCATCGTGGTCATAGGTCCGCGTCGCCACTGGTCGCGTCGCGCGGCCGGGCGGACCGTGCCGGAGGGAGTGGAGGGTGCGGAGGCGGGAGCGGCGACCGGGGGAGCCGGGCCTCCTAGGGTGACCCAGACGGCGACGGCGCCGATCGGCACCGCGGACCATGTGCTCCAGCACGCCCGTCCACAGCAGACCAGCTCCCGTCGTTCGCCGCTGGATGTCACTGGACGCCGAGGGCAGCGTTCCAGGCGGGGCTGTTCACGTAGTGGTTGTCGAAGCGCTCGGAGGAGTCCTTGATCTCCTGGGGGCTCGCCTCGCCGCGCATGACGCGGCCCAGCAGCCGCAGGTAGTCGAAGCGTGCCATGCCGGGCGTGAAGGTGAACAGGACGTCGGCCTCGCATCCGGGGGCGGCGGCGAAGGCGTGCGCAGTGTTCGGCGGTACGAGGAGGAAGTCCCCGGCGTTCAGTACCTTGATCTCCTCGTCCACGAGCACCCGCAGTGAGCCGTCGATGACGAAGAACGCCTCGGCGGCGCGGGTGTGGAAGTGCGCCGGTGCGCCGACGGCCCCAGGGGCGAAGGAGGATCGGTAGCTGGTCAGCAGGCCGCCGGTGGTGTCGGAGTCGGCCAGCAGCGTCATGGTGCTGCTGGGATCGCTTGTCGTCTCGGCATCCACGGCCCGGGTGAGGACGGGGGCGAAGTCGTGGTTGGTGCTCATCATGGCGTCGGCCTCCTGGGAGTTCGAAGTGTGTTCGCGTCGGTGTGATCACAACTGTAGGAAACGGAAAGGCCCTTGCAGGAGGTGCAATTCCGCTATGGAATCAAGGGTCAATTCACACGGCCGCGCGCGCCTGTCCGTCGCTCCCCGAGGGCCCTCGAACGGCCCTTGATCCCGGGAGCAGCGGGCCCTTCGGTCGGGCCGGTGAAAATATTTCACCTCCGGGGTCTTGTTCACGTGAATCGCTCACGTCACCCTCAGGGGGTGACTTCCGGTCCCCGGCCCTCCGCCCATGACACACGCACCGACGACAGCGGTGTCACAGTGCTGATCAGAGGTTTGCTGCCCTCCCTTACGCCCTCCCAGCGGTGCGTCGGAGAGGCGGTCCTCGCGGATCCGGCACTCGCCGGGCGGTCCACGATCGCCGAGTTGGCGACGCGGGCGGGGACTTCGCTGACCTCCGTCACCCGGTTCTGCCGCGCGCTGGGCCTTGGCGGCTACGCCGACCTGCGCCACGCGCTGGCCGCCGAGGCCGGGCGCGACCGCTCTCTCGGCTGGTCGGAGGCGTTCGGCGGTGAGATCGGCCCGGACGACGGAATGGATCGCGTGCTGACGGGACTTGTGGAGGCGGACGGGCGGGCGCTGGTGGAGACCGCGGCCCGCCAGGACGTGGAGGTCGTCGAGAAGGCAGTCCGTGCCATGGCGGCGGCCCGGCGTACCGACATCTACGCGGTGAGCGGCAGCGGGACCATCGCCGCCGAACTCCGACTGAGACTGCACCACATAGGCCGCATCGCGTTCGTCTGGACGGACGTGCACGACGCCCTGGCGAGCGCCGCGCTGCTGGGGCCCGGCGATGTCGCACTCGGCATCTCGCACTCCGGCGAGACCGACGAGGTGACCGAACCCCTGGAACTCGCCCGCCGGCGCGGGGCCACCACCGTCGCCGTCACCAACTTCCCCCGGTCGCCGCTCGCCAGGGCCGCTGACTTCGCACTGGTCACCGCCACACGTGAGTTGAGGTTCCGATCGGGGGGCATCGCGGCGCGGCACGCGCAGATGCTGCTCATCGACTGCCTCTATCTCGGCGTCGCCCAGCACACCTTCGCGGCGAGCGAGCAAGCCCTGACCGCGGCGCGTGAGGCGGTGTCCGGCCGTCGTGGCGGGCTGACGCATCGACAGCGGAACCACGTCGCCCCGGACGACACATCCAAGGTCAACGACGCACCGCCGAAGGCAAGTCCGCACACAGTCCCGCCGCCGTCATGAGGGGTCGCCCATGTCCAGCACCACACCCGTAGGCCAGGCCGCCTACACCGCCGCGCTCACCGAGGTCGTCCAGCGTCTGGTGGCCACCCAGTCCGGGAACATACGGGCCGCCGCGGAGATCGTCGCCGACGCGGTGGAGGCGGGCGCCGTGGTGCAGGCCTTCGGGACCGGTCACTCGACGGCCCTGGCCATGGAGGTCGCGGGCCGGGCCGGTGGCCTGGTGCCGACCAACATGCTGTCGCTGCGTGACGGGATCCTCTACGGCGGTGACTCGCCGCAGGACCTCGACCCGCTGACCGAACGGGACCCCGCAACGGCGCGGCGTATCTACGACTTGGCGCCGATCGGCCCGGCCGATCCGTTCGTCATCGCGTCCAGTTCGGGCGGGAACGGCTCCACGGTGGAAATGGCGGTGCTGGCCAAGGAACGCGGGCACCAGGTGATCGCGTTCACCTCCCTCGACCACTCACGTCAGGTGGTGAGCCGGCATCCTTCCGGGAAACGGCTGTTCGAGGTGGCGGATGTGGTGATCGACAATTGCGCGCCCTTCGGTGACGCCGTACTCCCGCTGCCCGGCGGGGGGTCCGTCTGCGCCGTCTCCTCGGTGACCGCGGCCATGGCCGCGCAGATGATGACCGCGGACGCCGTGGGCCTGCTGGTGGCCCGGGGCCACCAGCCGCCCATCTATCTCTCGGCCAACGTCCCAGGAGGCGACGAGCACAACCAGGAGCTGGAGGCCCGCTACGCGGGCCGCATCCGCCGGGATGCCACCTGATGTGCCTTGAAAGACAGCCCGATTGACCTGACCGACGCGACACGAGCACACGCACGGCTTTCGCAACTCCCGTACCAGCCACGGAAGGAAAGCACATGAGCAGGCTCACGCGAAGATCACTGATGGCGCTGGCCGGAGCGGGGGCGGCCGGAGTCGTCCTGCCCACCGCCGCCTCCGGCCACGCGTCCGCCGCCACACCCACCACCGGCGCCGCGGCGACGGCTCCCGTTCCCCGCATGCTGAACGGGAACCGGTATCCGATCGGGATGTGGTGGCCACCGCATCCCTTCGAGTCCACCGACGCGCGCTACGCGGAGATCGCCGAGGCCGGATTCACCTTCGCCGTCGGGGGCAACTACCTCAACGACGACATCATCAGCCGCCGGGTCCTCTCCCTGGCGGCAGCGCACGGGATCGACTTCATCCCGGTCGACCCCGACATCACCACCCTCACCCACCGGTTCGACGCGGGCGGCCCCGCGAAACAGGCGTTCATGCTGAGCGACGCGGAAGTCCTCGAGGCCGTGCGTGGCACCCTTCCGCGCTATTCCGGAGCCGCGTTCGGCGGCATCAACCTGTACGACGAGCCGGGCAACGCGAAGTTCGCCACACTCGCCAGGTATGTGGCGGCGATGCGCCAACTCGCCCCGGACGCACTGCCGTACATCAACCTTCTGCCGTCCGGGAACATCGACTACTACCGGTCGTTCGTTCAGGCGGTGCAGCCGTCGATACTCTCCTTCGACCGCTACCCGCTGCTCCAGGACGGCGACGACCAGGGGTGGTTCAACAACCTGGCGATCGCCCGGACGGTCGCACTCGAAGCGGGCATCCCGTACTGGACGTTCATCCAGAGCATCAAGTACTCGGGTCACCGCATGCCCGACGCGAAGGAGTTGAGCTGGGAGATCGGCGTCGCGCTCGCCTATGGGTACAAGGGCATCCAGTACTTCACGTACTGGACACCGGATGTGGCACGTGGCGAAGCCTTCGAGCCGGCCCTGATCACCGTCGACGGCGAGCGGACACCGCTGTGGTACGCGGCCAAGGCGATCAACCCCGTGCTCCAGTACGTGGGTACCCGTATCCTTCCGCTGACCAGCCAGTCCGTGTCACTGACCCAAGTGGCGTCGCCCCCATCGGGGTTGCCCGCCTTCGTGCCCGACACGTGGGTCGCGGACGCGGGTGGCGACCCCGTGGTGATAGGGCAGTTCGCCAACGCGCCGGACGCCGCGGAACGCACACTGGTCGTCACCAACTGGAACCATGACGCGGCCGCGCAGGTCATGCTCACACCCGGCGCCGACGTCAGCCGTGTCGTCATGGACCCGCGTCCCGGCAAGCGGCCGCCCTACGAGACGAACGGCCGAGTGCGACTCACCTTGCCACCAGGGGCGTTCGCCCTCGTGACGCTCCGCAAGGGCTGACGGCATTGGCCGGTCCGCTGGTGCTGGGCGCCGACCTCGGCGGGACCTCGACACGGGTACTCGTCGCCTCGCTCGACGGGCGTCCCGTCGGGTGGGGCACGGCGGGCGGCGGCAACCCCCTCAGTCATCGCGGCGTTGCCGCCGAGGAGTTGGAGAAGGCTCTGGCCTCGGCACTGGCGGGTGTGGACCCCGCGCGTGTGGTGTCGGCCGTCGTCGGCACCGCGGGAGGCACCCCGCCCGGCGACCACGGGGACGAAAGCGTCTTCGGGCGTCTGTGGGCCGAGGCCGTTCCCTCGTGTGTGCCGCGGCACTGCTCGGACCTCGAGGCGGCCTTCGCCTCCGGCACTCCGGCGCCGCACGGCACGGTGCTGGTCGCCGGAACCGGCGCCGCGGCGGGCGTCGTACGTGACCACGTGGTCGTCCGGTCCTTCGACGGGCACGGCTGGCTGCTCGGCGACGACGGGTCCGGTTTCTGGCTCGGCCGGCAGGGGCTGCGCGCCACCCTGCGCGCCCTCGACGCCCGCGAGCCACTGGGTGTGCTGGGCGCCCGGGTCGTGGAGTCGCTGCTGGGCGAGGGGCCGCATCCGTCCGGAAACGCGCTGCGGGAGGAGCTGATCCTCGCCGCGTACGCGGGGCCGCCGGTGCGGCTGGCCGGGCTTTCCCGTGCCGTCGACTCGGCATGCGACGCCGGCGATACGGAGGCCACGGACATCGTGGGCCGAGCAACACAGTTGTTGTCCTCCCTCGGCCTGCGCGCGCAGCAGGAAGGCGGGGACGCGGCTGCTCCCCTGGTCCTGGCGGGGGGTGTGGCCGCGACCCTCTCCCCGGTGGGGCACGGGCTGCGAGCGGCGCTGGCCGGGCACGACCTGCGTATCGCCCGCGACGGACTCGGCGGCGCCACCTGGCTGGCGCTGCACACCCTGGACCCGGCCCTGGCCACCGAGGAGGCGCATCGGCTTCTCACCGCCGCACCGGACGCGGAGAACCCGGGCTCGGGCTCCCTGTGTGACGCAGAGAAGCCGGAGGCTCGCCCCTGAGGTCCTGCCGAACGCGCGGCCCAGGGATACGGCCCTCCGGCCGCCGTCTCGTCCGCCGCTCAATCACGTACGGGACAAGTACGCGATGTACACAGGTGGCGAGATCGGATACACCGACTACCCCACGCTGGCCGTCACCCATCGCCACACCGGCTCGCCCGAACCCGTGGAGGCCTGACCGGCGTGGGCGATCTACGGACTTCGAGCCGCGGACTCCGAGGTGGCTTGGTCTACCCGAGGACATGTGGGAGACGGCCTCACCTGTCGGTGATCGCGGAGAGCCATGCCGTGTCCTCCGGACCCGGCGCTTCGACGCCGGGCGCGGGCAGTCGGCGGACCTCGCCCGTTCGCAGGGCGACCGTGGCCCGTGGCCGCATCGGCTCGTCTCCCCTGCGTGAGAGGAGGACGAGTTCCCAGACCGTCGCCGTCATGGCGTCGAGCCGGGTGGCGCAGTCGGCGGTGACTCGTCGTGGATCCCGCGTCCGGCCCAGGGACAGATGTGGGGTGAAAGCCCTGGCGGGCCCGCGGCAGCGCGGGAACCGCTGCTGCAGTACGCGGTGCAGGTCCGCCCACGGGGCATCGCCGGCTGCCGTCGGGTCGAGCCACACGGTGTAGTACGCCCGGTGCCGGAAGGTGCGCACTCCGTCCAGCCGGGCGGTGAAGACCGGGGTCTCGGCCGTCGCCGCGGCCAGCAGCGGGGCCGCCCGCTCGAAGTCGGACTCCGGCACGAAGCCGAAGAGCACATTGACGTGTGGCGGCCAGCGGTGGATCTGCGGGTCGTGATCCCGGCGGATGTCCTGGATCGGCGGCCACAGCTCCGCGGGCGGGATCCAGGCCACCGCAGTGCGGGCCGTCGGGGGCACGTCGAGGACACCGACGGGCTCGACTCTGCCCGAGTTCTTGCCGAATCCCGGGTCCGTTTGAGGTTCCCGTACCCGGCCGGCGCCCGACGCGTCGATGCGGTCCACACCCGTGGCCCGGTCCCAGACCACCTCGCCGTCCGCCTCGACGAACACCACCCGATGCCACGGGATGTCGCCCCCGGGTACGAAGGAAGACAGCGGGATGCGTTTGACGGCATCCCCGCGCTGGCTGATCCCCAGCACGAACCTGGCCGGGTCGAACCGCGGGTCCCAGCGGACCCGGTGATAGATCTCGTCGCTGGTTCGCATCACGCCTCCTCTCCCGCCCTCACACCTTCTCTCCCTCCAGGGTGCCGCTCACTCTGTCCTCGACGGTTGTCGCGGTGTGGGCAGTAGGTGCGGCGGGCGCCGTCGCGATCCTCACCGCACCGTGGGCTTCCGGTCATCAGGAAGGTGCCCGCCAGTAGCTCAAAGCCGGTGATCCATGAGTCTGCCGGCTCCTTTGCACCCGGAACCATTATTCCGGGTGGGCCGGCGCAAACCACTGGGCTAACGCCGCCGGCACGGCGACTTCACTCAAGCCGCTTACGCTTCCTTGATCGCCGCTTGTCTGGGGATTCCGGCCGGGTGCTGTGTTCCGTTCAGCAAACCAGGGTCAAAGGCCGAGGGTCCTAACGGCCTCCGAATCTCCGCCGACGGGCCGCGATAATGCAACGGCGGCGGTGGTGTTTTGGCCCTGCTTCCTTCATGATCCACTCGTGATTCCAAAAGTGGTCCAATCGGGCACCGCTTGTCGACGTTTGCACGAAGTGTTGACGCCGCCCTCGGCTGGCCACACACTCTTCCCCGGTGGACGCGGGTAGCGTCGCCCCACCGCCGGCGTACCATCCTGCGAGAGGACGATATGCGAACGGTCGAAGGTGCATCTCTGACAGAGATAAGACCCCGGTTGCGTAACGACGTTGTATTCCTCCGTGTCGATACCGGTATCTATCTCAGAAGTTCAGAGACTTCTTGTGTCCTCAAAGGTGCCGGCGCCTATGAATGGATGTCCGCTCTCGGTCCTCGAATGACCGGGGAGCACACTATCGGGGAATTGTGTGAAGGGCTGGACGGAAATCGACGTAAGACCGCCGTCGGCCTGATGCGTACCTTGCTCGACAGAGGTTTCGCTCGTGCCGTCCCCAGCCCTGACGTGCGGATGCTGCCGGTCGGCGTATTGGATTCGTTCGCGCCGCAGATCAATTTCGTAGAGCATTTCATGCACGCGGATCAGCGGACGCCGCAGGAGCTCTTCGCCCGCTTCCGCTCTTCCCGGGTCCTGGTCAGCGGCTCACCGAATGGCGTCGCGGCAGCGGCGGTGCGCGGCCTGTTGCGCAACGGACTGGCCGAGGTGTCCTTGGACGACGCCGCCTGGGGACGGGACTTCGAGAGCGAGACGGCTCGGCTCGCCGAAGGGGGCGCACCGGCACACGTCGTCGTGCTGCCGTCGACCCCCGAGGATCTGACTGCGTTCGACGTCGTGGTGGCTGTCGCCGACGGGTCGGGCAGCGCTGCGCTGCTCGACCTGACCAGACGTCTGCACGGTGCTCCGCAAGGCCCGCGACTGCTTACGGTGGTGGCCGACCCGAACCGCATGGTGGTGGGTCCGATCTCCGGACCCGGTGAGCAGCCGTGCTGGGTGTGCGCGCAACTCCGCCTGTCCGCCAACTCCGACCCGCGTCGCATGGCCGACTTCTGGCGCGGGCTGGCTGTCGGCCCGACCGGTACCGAGGCCCCGAGCGGCAGCCCGATGACACAGTCCATGGTCGGCAACGCCTTGGCGTTCGAGATCTTCCGGCTGCGCACCGGCCAATTGCAGATGGACGACGAGCGGCACGCCGTGATCCAGGATCTGACCACGCTCGAGTCCCGTCGCGAACGAGTGCTGCCTCACCCCGGATGCCCGCTGCGCCACCAAGGGGTGCCGTCCGACGAAGTCCAGCAGCCGCCCGCGGACGACAGCGACGCCTACGGACGCGCGGCTGTCCTGGTCTCCCCGGAATTCGGCATCCTGTCCGGATGGACCGACGAATCGATCCGGCAGATACCGCTCAAGACGGGCCGGGTGCGACTGGGGCCGGCCGCGGCCCTGAGCGACGAGGCGCGCGAGATCGTCGCGTTCGACATCGACACGGCCCTCGTCGCGCGCACTCGCTCGGTGCAGTCGGCGGTCGCCTGTTACGTGGGACGGCTCGGCCCCGTCGGATTGCCCGACGGGCCTGTTCCGGACGATGTCGAAGTGGTTCCGGCCGAACGGCTCGACCTGTTCAGCGGCTTGCACGCCCCCGATGAGCGATCGGTATCGGTCGGCCCGGCGGTGACCGCGGTGTCACTGTACGACGAGCGCCGGTGGCAGGTGCCGGCCGCGGCCGTCCACCCGCTCTCACCGGCCAACTCCCGGCTGATGTTCGAGCCGAGCCCCGCGGGCGCGGCGGTCGGCTGGACCGTCGAGGAGGTACAGGACAGGGGTCTGTGCTCGGCGCTCGCGCACCGCGGACTCGTCCGCGCGCTACACGGTGGTGAACCGGCCGTCCCCCTCTCCGAGGAGTGGCTGGGCGGAGACGACGAGACGGCCTACGTGCTGGGCAGCTTGCGGCCCATCGCCCGGCACGCCCGGGTGTACGCGCTGCCCGGTGCCGCACCGTGCTTCGCCGTTCTCGCCGTGGTCGAGGGCGCCGAGGGGGCGATCGACTGGGCGATCGGGTCGGCGTTGTCCGTGCGCGCCGCGGTACGCGAGGCGGTGCGGGACGCCGTCGGACTCGCGGTCGGCCGGCACTACGAGGGCGCACCCATGGACTTCGGCGACCCGCTGATGACCGACCTCGACCCGAGGACCCTTGCCCAGGACGACGCGAAGGTCGAATGGTCCTTCGGTCAAGCCGGGGTGCCGATGTCCGAGGCGCTCGCCCGGCTGGAAGCCGACGGCACGCGCGCTCTCTTCGTCGACACCACGACGATCGACCTGCAGGCAGTCCGCGGAATGGTCACAGGCACGATCCTGCTCGCTGCGAAATAGCTCAGCAGTGGGCTGGTCCGCGCCCACTTGAGGCGCGCCACGGTTCTCGGGACATCCGTTCCGAGGGGCACATCCAGAGGACATCCCACCGAAGAGAGGATCGCCATGTCCGCTGAGCTCAAGGACGAACTGAGTGTTCTGGAAAGCGCGACGTTCGAGATCGAGGAGATGACGGACGAGTCCGTCGAGCTGGCGTGGTCCAGCTCCAGCTGCTCCTGCTCCAGCTGCTGCTCCTGCTCCACCAGCAGCTGCTGCTCCTGCTCCTCCAGCACCAGCTGACGTCGGTGGCTGATCGGGTCGGTGGGCACCTGCCACGGACCCGGCACTCCGGCTGACAAGTGCGGCTGCTTGGCAAGACGGTACCCGTCGGCAAGAGGGTCTCGTCCGAGAAGTGGCAAGCAGCCGCACACCCTCTATCTTCTCATCGACTGGGTGGACGGATGAATGTGGAGTCGAGCGCGGTGACCACCGCGACGGTCTCGGCCGACCGTGGGACGATCGACGTCGTCCGCGGCTATCTGGCCGGGATTGCCCCTGCGGGTGTCACGGTCGACGTCGGGGTGCTCGGCCTGCCCGAGCGGTCCGCGCCGAGCGCGGCACGGGCGGCCGACGGTCTGGTCTACCCGGTGCGCCTGTACGGCGGGACGGTGCTGATGGGGCCACTGCACCGGGCCGACGGCACGAGTCAGCCGTGCGGACGCTGCCTGGAACGCCGCTGGCTGGCGCTGCGTCCCGTCGAGGAGCGTCAACCGATCGAGGACGGCGCGGACGTGTGGGTCGCGGGTGACGATTCCTCGCTCACGGCCTTCGCTTTGGAACAGGTGGCGCAGATCGTCCGCGCGGAGACGACCGACGTCCAACTAGCCATAGGAGAACGGCGGATCGGGCGGATCGTAGAACTGCGGACCGGCGACCTGACGGTCAACCGCCATGATCTGATCGCCGACTCCGAGTGCGAGTCGTGCGCCACGCCGGTGCAGGACACCGCAGAGGGCGCGATGCTCCCGCTGGGCCCGCGCCCGAAGACGGGCCCGACCAGCTACCGGGGGGCCTCGGCGGCGGATCTGGCCCTGCCGGCCGCCGGTTTGGTCAATGAGGTGTGCGGAGCACTGGCGAGCACGGCACGCCGCGTGTACCAGTGCAGCGCGACTTTGCCGGTCAGCGGGTACTTCAGGGTCCGCAGCAAGTACGACTACCACGAGATGTGGTGGAGTGGGCAGTCACAGAGCTCGGCCAGCAGCGAGCGGTACGGCATCCTGGAAGGCCTGGAGCGGTACGCGGGGCAGTTTCCACGGGCCAAGCAGCCGAATACGTACGCCAGTTACCGTGAACTGAAGCCGAACGCCCTCGACCCCACGACCATGGGTTCGTACAGTCCGGAGTTCTATGCCGGACACCACGACTACTACCAGCCGTATCACCCGGACACCCCGACCCACTGGGTGTGGGGCTACTCCTTCGGTGAGCAACGGCCGTTGCTCGTGCCCGAGCAACTCGTCTTCTACCTGGATCGACGCCAGGACCGGAAGTTCGTCCAGGAGTGTTCCAACGGCTGTGCCAGCGGCAGCAGCGTCGAAGAGGCCTTGCTGCACGGCATGCTCGAACTCATCGAGCGTGACGCGTTCCTGCTGTGCTGGTACGGCGGCGCCAAGCTGCCGGAGATCGACCAGGCGACCTGCGTGGACGAGGAGATTCAGTTCGTACTGGACCGGGTGGCACGCCTCGGCTACCGGATGCGGCTGTTCGACATGCGCGTCGACATCCCGGTGCCCGCCGTGATGGCGGTGGCCGAGCGGCTGGACGGAGGGCTGGGCAGGCTGTGCTTCGCCGCCGGCGCGAGCCTGGATCCGGTGGAGGCGGTGCGCGCCGCCATCGCGGAGACGGCCTCCTACATCCCGGGAATGGACGAGCGGGTGGAGGCCAAACTGCCGGACCTGCGCGCGATGGCCACCGACTACAACAGGGTGCACGAACTCACCCACCACGCGCTGCTGTACGGCCTGCCGGAAATGGCGTCGACAGCCGACTTCCTGCTGGACGCGGCACCGCCCCGGTCGATGGACGAGCTGTACGGTCCGTGGCTCGCCCAGCGACCCGAGACCCTGGATCTGGCGGATGACGCGCGGTTCGTGATGGAACGGCTGCGCGACGTCGGCAGCGATGTCGTGGCGGTGGACCAGACCTGCCCGGAGCAGCACGGTACCGGCATTCGCACGTTGTGCGTGCTGGCCCCGGGACTGGTGCCGATCGACTTCGGCTGGGAGCGGCAGCGCGTGCTGGAACACCCGCGGCTTCACGCCTACCTCGACGGCGCACTGGCCGAGATCCACACCCGTGATGAGGGGTTCGGTCCCACGGGGCTGAACCGCAGGCCGCACCCGTTCCCCTGAGCCGTCGCCGGCGGGCTCCTCGAGCCGTCCCCGCAGCGCCGAAGCCGGCCGTGCGCCCCGTCCGTAACGTCGGCCCCCGCGGGCCGAAGGAGGAGACCCCGTGTCCGTAGACCGAACGCAGGTCGTGAGCGACTATGTCGAGTCTGTGTTCCGGCGCGGTCGGGAGCCGATGGAGCCGGTCGGCTTCAGCCCCGACTGGGAGGACCAGCCGTCCCGACACAAGACCTACCTGGGCGTGCGGCGTTTCCCGCTCCCACCGGGCATCGGTCTGCCGCTGGCGGATACAGCGGAGGTGCTCTTCGGTGAACCGGCCGCCGGCCATGGACAGCCCTGGACCACCGACTCGCTCGCCGCGTTGCTGCGGCTGTCGTACGGCGTACTGGACCGCAGGCTGCGGGTGAGCTGGAACCAGGACAGCCATGTGCGGGTGCTCTACCCGGAGGCACTGTGGGGGCGCGGTACCGCCTCCGGGGGAGGAATGTACCCGCTGGAGGTCTACTGGGTGGCCGGCCCGGGCAGCCCGCTGGCCCCCGGCGTCTACCACTACTCGACGGCACACCACAGCTTCGAGCGCCTGCTCGTCGGTGACCTCTCGCACGAGGTGCGCGCGGCGTGCGAGCCCGGGAGCGGGGCCGAGACGGCGGACGGCTTCCTCGTGGTGACCGTGCGTTTCTGGAAGAACTCCTTCAAGTACAACAGCTTCTGCTACCACGTGGTGACACAGGATGCAGGCGCTCTGCTGGGTAGTTGGGAACTGATCGCGCGGGGGACGGGCAGACGTCTCACTCGCGTGCTGTGGTTCGACGACGAGCGGCTGAACCGGCTGCTCGGGCTCGAAACCGACCAGGAGACCGCACTGGCCGTCGTCCCCCTGCCCTTCGGCCCACTCGCGGAGCGCTCAGCCCACTTCGATCCGGTGGACCGCGGCGGTCTCGTCGACCGGCCGAGCTTCGAGAGATCGGCCCGCCCCCGCACCTTCGAGCAGATCGAGCGGGTGCACCGGGCGGTCCTGGCGGACCGCCGTGAACGTCCGGGGCCCTCGGTGGCGCGGCGCCTCGTACCCATCCCGCCCGCCGGGGGCGAGGACGTCGAGCTACCGGAGCCGCTGACCGACCGCCTCGGCCGGGACATCGGGGAGACACTGCGTTCCCGGCGGACCAGTTTCGGCTCGTTCACGCGCTCCCGCCCCCTGCGCCTGGACGAGTTGGCGACCGTACTTGCGGGCACGGTCGCTGGGCAGCGATACCTCTCGGACGTGGTGCCCGACGAGGTCGGGTTGACGGGTCTGTACGTGCTGGCGAACCGCGTCACCGGGCTTCCCAGCGGCACCTACCGCTATGACGGTGCCGGACACCGACTGCGGGTCGTGCGCGAGATGCCGCTCGCCGAGAAGCTGCAACGCAGTTACTACCTGAGCAACTACAACCTGGAACAGGTCGGCGCCGTGTTGGCGATCTCGGGGCGATGGCGGAGCACGCTCGACGCCTACGGCAGCCGGGGCTATCGAGTGCTGAACTCCGAGGTGGGCGCAGTGGCGCAGACGGCCTACACCGCCGCTGCCGCGCTGGACGTCGGCTGCGGGGCGGTACTCGGTTTCGACAACATCGCCATCGACGAGGCGGTCGGCCTCGACGACGGAGACGAGCGAACCTTCCTGTTCCTGCTGCTCGGCCACGAACGCGCGGACAGCGCGGACTTCGACTATCGGCTGGTCTGAGAGGGCTGATCCGTGACATCCAGCGCGCTGCCATCGACATCGCCCCGCATGGCGTCCGCCACGATCCCGTCCGATCACGAGAGCGCGGAGGGCGTGACATGGCACCTGGTGCCGAGGTTCATGCTGCGCGTCGGTGGGCTGCCCTTCGATACCGCGGCCGCGCTGGCCACTCCGGCGAGTGCGGCATGGGCGGACGACGTGCTCGACGCGCGGCAGCGGCTGCGCGAGCGCGGAGCCCGGCTCGCCGACTCCCTGCAAGAACGCGTGGCCCACAGCCTCGACGATCCTCAGGCACGACGGACGCTGATCAACTTACGCCGAGACGTCTTCAACGCCCGTGCTCCGCGCGGCCTGACCGCGGCCGAGCCACTGCTGCCGGCCGACGAACTCGACGAGTTGCGCGCGTGGTCGGCCGACCGGCAGCGACACGAGGAATTGCTACGGACCGGTTCCGGCGTCCTGAGCGACGAGATCACAGCGGCCCGACGGGAACTGCGTCGCATCGCGACGGAGACGGACCTGCGCTACGGCATCCAGTTGTCGTCCCCGTCGCTCGACGAGTATCTGGACGACTACCTGCGGCGCGCCGACGGACCGCTCAGCAAGCGGGAACGGCGCATAGAACGGTCGCTCCTCGAGTACCTGCTGCGCACGGCGTGCAAGACGAGCCCGTTCAGCACGCTGACGGCGGTGTCCGCGGGCACCTTCGCCGACGCCGACGGCAGGCCGCTCGCCGCGTCCGTGCGCGGGTGGGAGAAACGGGGCAGCACCCGGCTGAACATCGCGCTGCTCGCCAGGCTCTCGGAACAGCTGACCGCAGACCCACAGGTCCGCCGCGATCTGCCGGTCCGAGCCACCAGTGGCACGCAGATGCACCGCGACCAGGTGCGCTACCTGCGCAAGCTGCGCGGCGCCGATGGTGATGCGGACGCTGCGGTCACGTTGGACGCCGTGCACGAGAGCCTCTTCTTCCTGCCCAGTGGGGAAACCCTCGCCGATGTCCTCACGCTGTTCGCCGAGGGTGGGGCACTGCGGTTCGGCGACGTCGTGCAGCGGCTGTGCGCGATGGACACGAAGCGGACGGAACAGGAAGTGGAGCGATACCTGGCCCAGTTGCTCAGGCTGGGACTGCTCGTCGTTCCGGATCTGCACATCGACATCCACGACCCGGATCCGGTCACCACTTACCGCAAAGGGCTGTCGCGGCTGGAAGCGGGCTGGGCCGACGACATCGCCGTGCTCGTCGAAAGGATGGGCGCGGACGTCGAACGGTTTGCCGACGCCGGACTGACCCGTAGGCGTGAACTGCTCGCGCGGATAAAGGAGTCGGCTGCACAGACACACCGCGTCCTGGGCCGCGACGACACACCGGTGCTGCGCACCTTGGTCTACGAGGACACCACCCTGCCGGGACTGGAGGTGACCGGTGACGCCTCCACCTGGACCCGGCAGCTCGCTCCCGGGCTCCAACAACTGGCCCGGGTCCTCCCGGCGTTCGACGGAAACCTGATACGCAGACTCGTCACCAAGGGATTCTTCCAGGCACGCTACGGGAAAGGCGGGCGCTGCGATGACTTCCTCGCCTTCGCCCACCAGTTCAACCAGGACTTCTACGAGAACTACAACAAGCGGCTGATGCGCCATCAGCGGTTCGACGGCACCGCTTTCCGTACGTACGACAACTGGTTCCGGCAGGAGGAGATCGCGAGCATCGACCGCGCGCGATCCGCAGTGGCCCAGGAGATGAACCTCCGGTACCGGACCGCCTCCGCCGCCGGAGCCGACATCGAGCTGGACGAGGACTTCCTGGCCACCGTAGAGGGTCTGTTGCCGAGGCCGGAGCGACTGCGCTCGCTGTCGTTCTTCCTCCAACTCGCCGAGAACGGCGCCGACGACCCGCTGGTGGTCGTCAACCGGATCTACTCCGGCCTCACCCTGCTCTTCTCGCGATTCGCTCACTGCCTCGACGAAGGTCTCACCACCTCACTGCGCCGGTCACTGGACGACGCCGTACCGAAGGGAGCCGTGTTCGCGGAGCTGAAGGGCGGCTACGACACGACGAACCTGAACCTGCACCCGGTCGTCACGCCCTACGAGGTGGTCTGCCCCGGGGAAACCAGCTTCCGCCCGCCGCACGAGCAGATCCCGGTGGAGGACCTCGTCGTCGAGCACGAAGCGGCCACCGACCGGCTGCTCCTGCGCTCCCGCAGACTGGGCGTCGAGGTGATCCCCGTCTACCTCGGCTTCCTGCTCCCGATGGCACTGCCGGAGGTGCAGCAGGTGCTGCTCAACTTCTCCTGCACCACCATGGTCCAGCTCGACGTGTGGGAGGGCACCGGCATCCCGGAGGGTGACAGCGGCGTCCTTCCTCGCGTCCGGCTCGGCAATGTGGTGTTGCAGCGCAAGTCCTGGCGGTTCGCCGCCGACCAGCTTCCGCCCGTCACGGCCGGACAGTCGGACCACGAGTGGTTCCTGGCGTGGCGGGAGTGGCAGCGGCGGGCCGGGCTGCCCCGCCACGTGTTCGCCGGCCTGGGCGGTGAACGCAAACCGCAGTACGTGGACTTCGACTCGTATGCGTGCCTCCGGCTGCTGGAGACCGCGGTCCGCAAGAGCGACTCGGCGGTGACGCTCACCGAGATGCTGCCCGGCCCCGACCAACTGTGGCTGCGCGACGACCGACAGCGGTACGTCACCGAACTCACGGTCGAACTCAACGGAATCAACGCAACGGATGCGGAGCGGTGATGGGCGGCGATCAGGACGCGAACGACGGCAAGCACATCGAGGCCGAGTCGGACGGCGACGGCTGGATCAGCTTTCATGTCTTCTACGCCGCCAACGCCAATCCGGTACTGGTCCACTGTGTGCGGCCGCTGGTGGCACGCCTGCGTGAACGAGGTCTGCTGCGCTCCTGGTTCTTCATCCGTTACTGGCTGGAGGGCCCGCACATCCGGTTGCGCCTGCTGCCGACCGACGTGTCGGTGACCGCGGAAGTGGCCCGGACCGCGAGGGCGGCGCTCGAGCAGTACCTGCGCGGGCGTCCCGCCCTGTACGAGGAGGACCGCAACGCCAGCGGCGACCTGTACAAGAACATGTTCCTGGCCGAATACACCGAGGAGCGCTGGAACGAGCTGTACGGTGCCGACGGCGCGATGCCGTTCCGGGACAACAACAGCGTCGCCCGCATCCCCTACGAGCGGGAGCTGGACCGGTACGGCGGCCCGGCCGGCATGGAACTCGCCGAGTGGCACTTCCAGGAATCCAGCGAGACGGTGATGACCCTGCTGGAGACCACCAATGTCCACGTACGCACCGTACTGCTCGGCCAAGCCGCGCAGTTGACTGCGGGTTTGTGTTTCGCGTTCCTGCGTGACGAGGAGGCGGTGGCCCGGTTCCTGGAACGCTACCGCACCATGTGGGAGACCTCGTACCAGGAGCCCAGCGAAAGCCAGCACGAGCGCTTCGACCGCAGCTACGAGCGGATGAAGGGCCGGCTGGTGACCCGGGTGGAGCATGTGCGGGACAGCACCCGCGACGACTCCCCGGCCGCGCCGACCCCTCTGGAGCGGTCCTGGCTCGCCCACTGTGGCGAACTCCGCGACCGAGTACTGGACCTGGCCGATGCGGGGTCCCTGACCTTCCGCGACGGACCCGTACATGACCCGCAGACCGCGCTGGCCATCGTGCTCAGTTCCTACGTCCACATGACCAACAACCGGCTCGGGGTGAGCATCCTCGACGAGATCTACCTGTCGTACGTCCTCTGCAAGGCGCTGGCCGACATGGCACCCCAGGAGGCGCTGCGGTGACCGACACGACCTACGACCGGCCCCGGCTCCGGCCGGAGGTGGTACTCGGTCCGGCCATGCGGTCAGGACCCAGGACCGTGCACCACATCAAGGACGCACGCACCGGCTGCTACTACCGCGTCGGTCCCCGTGAGCACTTCATCATGGGGCTGATGGACGGAGGGCACACCCTCGAGGACATCGGCCGCAGATACACCGACACCTACGACCGCAGACTCGGTCCCGGGCACTGGCAGCAGATGTTCACCATGCTCGGCCGCTACCAACTGATCGACGGACACGCCGACGACGCGGCTCTGGAGAGGCTGAAGCAGGCCCACGAGGCCAAGCAGTCGGCGCGCCAGGGCTGGCTGCGCCGACGCTGGGTGATTCTGCGCCCTGACCAGCTGTGCGCCGCTTTGGCGACTCGACTGGCCTTCGCCTTCCGTGCGGCGTTCCTGATACCGGCGTTCGTCCTGCTGGTGGCTGTCCAGGTGTTCGTCTGGACGCATGTCGCCACCCTGACCCATGAGGCGACCCACCAGGGGTCTTCGGTGATCACCCTGCCGCTGTCGGCGGTACTGCTGTGGGGGATCACCGTGCTTCACGAGTTCGCGCACGGTGTGACATGCCGTCATTTCGGCGGGGTGGTCGCCGAGATCGGGCTCAGCTGGCGGTTTCCCATGCTGGTTCCCTACTGCCGCACGGACGACATCGTGCTGTTCCACCAGCGCAGGGCTCGGGTGGGTACGGCGTTCGCCGGCGTCTTCGTCAGCCTGCTGGCACTGGTTCCGGTTGCGGCCTGGTGGTGGCTCGCCGGTGAGGGGGCGCTCGGGCGTCCGCTCGTCGCCGGCCTGTTGCTCTTCGGCAGTGGTGCCGCCGTGATCAATCTGCTGCCGATTCTTCGATCGGATGGTTACGTGATGCTCACCCATGCGTTGAACATCGCCGATCTGCGCCGCGAGTCCTACCGGTTCTGGCGGCTGCGACTGCGCTGGCGCGATCCCGCCGCCGGGGAACGGCTCAGCGCCTATCCGCCCCGCGACATCCGCACCTACGTTCTCTACGGAGTCGGGTCGCTGCTGCTTCTCCTTTCGGCCTACTGCGCGTTGATGTGGGTCTGGTTCCACAGCCTCCAGCGTTGGGTGGGGCCGACGTGGGCGGTGGCGATACTCGCCGCTGAGACCGTGGTGGTCGCCGGTGTCCTGGCGCTGGCCGCCCGTGGCCGCTCCGGCGAAGGGCAGGGCACCGATGAGTGACGGCGACGACATCGCGATCCGTACCAGCGGGCTGACCAAGCGGTACGGCCCGGAAACCGGCGTGTTCGACCTCGACCTGCGCATCCGCCGCGGGGAGGTCTATGGATTCCTCGGCCCGAACGGCGCCGGGAAGAGCACCGCCATGCGCATGCTGGTCGGGCTCATCCGGCCCACCTCGGGGACCGCCAGGGTGCTGGGCCACCCGGCCGGAACCCGGAGCAGCCTGCGCGGGGTAGGAGCACTGATCGAGGCCCCGGCCCTGTACCCGCATCTCTCCGGCCGGGACAACCTGCGCATCCTCGCCGGATACGCCTCCGTACCCGCAGCCCGGATCGCAGAAGTTCTCGAAGAGGTCGGGATGTCCGCCAAGGCGGACGTCGCCTTCCGCGCGTACTCGCTCGGCATGAAACAGCGCCTCGCGGTGGCCGCCGCACTGCTGAAGGACCCCGCGCTGCTCATTCTCGACGAGCCGACCAACGGGCTCGATCCGGAAGGCATGGCGAGCATGCGCGACCTGATCACCGGCCTGCGCCGCGACAACCGCACCGTACTCCTGTCCAGTCATCTGCTTGCCGAAGTGGAGCACGTGTGCGACCGGGTGGGCGTGATCCGCCGGGGCCGGCTGATCGCCGACGGCACGGTGGCCGAACTTGCCGAACTACGACGCGGATCCGACGAAGGCGGGCTGTCGGTGACCGTGAACTCGCCTGAGCGTGCCGCCGAACTCGTACGCCAGATGTCGGCTGTCCGCTCGACGGCGGTCGTCGACGGGGAACTACGCGTGGTCGTCGACCCACGTGAGGCCGCCGCCGTCAACCGGCTGCTCGTGGTCAACGGGCTGGAAGTCAGCGAACTGCGCAAGCAAGTCCTTTCCCTGGAGGACCTGTTCTTCGATCTGGTCGAAGACCCTCGGCCCACCGGACCGGAACCCGTGGAGGTGGTCAACCGTTGAACGGCGTCCTTCGGGCAGAGTTGCTGTCGACACGCAAGCGTCCCGGCGTCTGGATCGTCGGCGGGGCGTGGGCCGGGCTGGCGGTGGCCTTCGGCATGGTGGTGCCGTACGTCGTCTGGCTGGCCGTCAGGAACCGGCCGACCGGGGCGTCGGGCGATCCAGAGAAGTTGATCAACGGTCTGCTGCCGGACAAGTTCCTGTCGGGCACCGTGGACCTGTACCCGATGTTCGGCAGCGCGCTGATGCTGATTCTCGGTGCTGTCCTCGTGGGCGGGGAGCACCGGTGGGGGACCTGGAGCACGCTTCTGGTCCAAGGGCCCGGCCGTGCCTCGGCGGTGCTCGGGAAGGCCGGGGCGGCAGCGGCGGCGGCGTTGTGCATCTCGGTGGTGGTGCTGGTGGCGAGCGCGGGGGCGAGCGCGCTCGTGGCGGCGCTCACCGGCCGGCCCGCACACTGGCAGGACGCGATGACACTGCTGGCCGGAATCGGCGCGGTCTGGCTGATCAGCATGGCCGCGACGAGCCTGGGCATCTTCCTGTCGATCCTGCTGCGCGGCACCGGGCCGGCCATCGGGGTGGGCCTGCTCTGGCTGCTGGCGGTGGAGAACCTGGTGTCCGGCCTGGCCGGCACGCTGCCCGGGCTGAAGGCGGTGCAGGGTTTGCTGATCGGCCCCAGCGCGGGCTCACTCGCCACGGCCCTCGACCCGTCGGGCGAGCCGAACACCTCGATCCCCGGGGTCGTCTCGGTCTCCGGGCCACTGGCTGCGAGCGTGGTGCTGGCGGCGTACGTGGTGGTGTGCCTCAGCCTCTCCGCGCTGCTCGTCTCGCGCCGGGATGTGACCTGAACGAGAGTCCTGGCCGGGTGGCACCGGGCACCGCAGCGCCGATCCGAGACCGGCCTGCGCTGCTGGGGTGCCACCGGGGACAGATCCGGATCCACTTCCTGTCCGAGGCGCCGCTGCTGCCCGCGCTCGGCGGGCAAGGCGGCGTGCTCCGCGGCATCGCAGTCAGTCAAGCGAGGTGCGCGGGTCGCGAGGGTCGTCCTCGTCGTCGATCGTGTCGGGATTCTCGTAGGCGGGTGCAGGCAGGCGCTCCCCTCGGCTGACCGCGATCCGGTGGACATCCATCAGTGCTTCGGTCAACTGGACCGCGAGCAGATGTAGTTCACCCTGACTCCACTGACGCCCGTGCAGAACATGCTTCGCTTCTTGGAGGAGTTCACCGGCCAGGCCGAGCTGGGCCGACTCCATGTTGTCCGCGAGCTGGGACAAGTATCCGGTCCCCTCGCCCGCGAGGTAGCACGGCTTGCCCTCCGGCCCGGCCCAGGGCAGCAGACGCAGCCGACCCGCCAGGCTCACCATGCCTGTACCTTCACTATGTTGAGTGGCTGCAGGATCAGCCGTCGTAGAGGCTCGAAAGTTCGGACGATACAGTGCGGCATGTTGACGCTCCTTGTCGGCGTTGGCCATGCCCTCGGACCGTTCTTCCCCTGGTTCTGACTCCGTTCGAGCAAGGGAGACCCAATTGGTCGCGAGGGCTTTGACGAACGTCAGCCTGCCGAGCAGCGGTGCACGGCAGTTGCACCAAGACGTGCAACTGTCCTTGCCCGGAAACTGCTATATCCCGACCCACTCCGCGTACTGCGCCAGCGAGTGGCTGCGCGTCCGCTCGTGCCGCTTGAGGGCGAGCACGGTCTCTCGCACGGTCGGGTGGTAGCGCGTTTGCTGCGGCGCGAGACGCCGGGCCTGGTGCAGGCAGTCCAGCGCCTGTTCCGAATGGCCTGACCAGGCACGGGCCCGGCCGAGGTCCATCCAGTGGTGTCCGGCTCGGGAGCGGGTCCAGCCGCGCGGAATGCGTACCTCATCGGCGAGTTCGATCGCATGCCCGAAATCGTCCATCTCGGAGGCGATGGCGACCGCGTGCACACCGACGTTGGTCGGCCCCCAGGTGACACCGAAGTCGGGCAGTTCACCTGTGATCTGTGCGAGGGCGCGGGCTTCGGCCAAACGGGCGTCGGCGTGTTCCCGCTCCTTCATCCGGCCCGCGATCACCGCAGCACGCAGTTGCATCACCCCCCGCATCGCCTCAACGCCAGCCGGGCGGCGTGCATCTTGACCGTCGAGGTCTCGCAGGGCCTGATCGATCACACGGATGCCCACGTCATAGCGGCCGGACGACATCGTGGTCTGCGCGCGAAGGTAGGCGTGCATGGCGGCCAAGCCCGGCTCGTCGGCGCGCGGTGCCGTCAACGCCAGGCGATCCAGCGCGACGGTCGCCAGGTCGATGTAGCCGAAGTTCCACGCCACGGTGAACACACACCGGAACGCCCCTGCCAGGCACTCGTAGGCCAGCCGCTGCTCCTCCCCGGTGCTGGTGTGCACGGCCTGCACCGACTCGTCGACCAGTGCCGGCAGATCGCGCACCATGTCCGTGTACTGCGCCTGACGGCGCTGCACAAGAGCGCGCTGAACATCTGCTCGGATCAAAGCAGGCGGACGGGGAGCCGTCTCCCAGTCGAGAGCGATGTCCCAGTTCTCCAGCCCTTCACGGATCGGCTGGATCAGCGTGTCCATTCGGTCGCGGCGTAGCTCCTCGGTGTACGGCTGCCCCAGCAACTCCGACGTGGAAACACCCAAGGCACGAGCACATGCCGCGACGAGAGCCGGAGAGGCGGGCTTCTGTCCGCATTCCACCTTCGACAACAGCGACTTGGACACGTGACCCCGCATCGCCAGCCCCTGCTGCGTCAGGCCACGCTGCTTGCGGATGCGGGCGATCCGAGCGCCGGTGTGCTCCTCGATGCTCTGCGGCATGGCGAACTCCGTTCTGCGGCACCACTCAGACGGTACCCCGACCCCACCGCCCAGGATCAGGACAGGGCGATCACCTGAACAATGATCACCCCAGATGCGACACTCGCACCTACGCACCACACCGCTCCCGACCCGAAGGCCGTCGATGTCTGTCCGCCCCGCTGTCGCCCGCGACGCCGATTTCCTCTGGCGCATCCTGCTCGAGGCATACAACTGGAACGGCGAGCAGCGGTTCACCGCCGAGCAGCTCGCCGCTGAGCCGCACGCCGCGCGCTACCTCGTCGGCTGGCCCCGCAGGGACGACTTCGGGGTAATCGCAGAGACCGACGCCGGCGAACCGATCGGTGCGGCCTGGGCGCGGCACCTCCCCGAGAGTGAGCCCGGATACGGCTTCGTCGCTCCAGACGTTCCCGAGCTGACCCTCGGCCTGTTGCCCGAACACCGCGGCCGCGGGCACGGCCGGGCCCTGATGGAGGCGCTGATCCAGGCCGCCGCCGAGGGGCTGGCCCCGGCCGCTCGACTCAGCCTGAGCGTCGAGGACGGCAACCCCGCTGTGCACCTCTACACTGCCCTCGGCTTTACCCGAGTCGGGCGCAACGGCAACTCGGACACAATGGTTCTGGACGTCCAGACCTGCCCCACACCACTGAGCATTCCTTGATTTCCGCGGTTCTGGCAGCCCGCCCGGCGCCGCCGGAGACGGCGCGGACGGGCCCGGTGTGCCGGAGCGGGCGGATCACGCCACACCGCTCTCCCACCACCACGAACCGGAGCCGTACGAGGGGTACTGGACGCGGCTGTCGACGTGCTGCCACGAGTGTGTGTACGCCTCGAGGCCGGAGAAGCCGCAGGTCTCGGCGATCCGGTAGGTCTGCAGGGTGCTGTGGCCGCTGACGACGATGTCCGCGGCGACGCCATAGAGGTGCATGCTGTTGGACGCGCCGCCCGACGCGGCGTTGTGCGCGATGCTGCGGAAGCCGGAATTGATCGTGATCGAGCTGTTGCCGGCCTTCTTGCGTACGGCTTCCAGCTTGTACATCAGTCGGCGCACGTTCTCCTTGACCGTCGCGGATCCGACCTTCCCGCCGCTGAAGCCGGAGCCGTCCTTGGAGTAGAACTCGCTGAAGTCGAAGTGCGCGGTTGATCCGTCGCCGGCCTCGAGGCTGTTCAGCACGGCCTGGGTCTGCGGGCCGACGATGCCGTCGGCGCTCAGGCCGTACGCGGACTGGAAGCGCTGGACGGCGGCGGCCGTGCCCGGGCCGAAGGCGCCGTCCCAGGCGACGTAGGTCTGCTGGGCGCTGGACGCGGCCCAGCCGCCGACGCGGATCTGCAGTTCCACCACGTCGGAGCCGGAGGCGCCCTGCTGAAGGGTACGGTTCCAGCCGTAGGCCGAGGCTCTGCCCGCTGCTCCGAGGCTGACCGTCGCCGCCAGGCCGAGCGTGGCCGTGAGCCCCGCCGCTCCCCGGAACAGGGAGCGGCGGTCGATAGCGGGACCGGAGTTTCGTGCCGGTCGTGCTGGTGATGTCGCCGCGCCTACGATCGGTTGCATTCCCGCCCTCCTCGGCGACGGCCAGCGTCGCGATCTCGGTCGCTTCCTCAGGTGGCACGCGGTCGACCTATAGTTGGCCCCATGAGCCGTTGGAAGGATTTGACCGGGGAGACGTCCGGAGAGGACTACGCCGCACGGTTCGCTGCCCTGGCCCGTAGCGGGAAGGACGTGCACGGCGAGGCGCGGTTCTGCGCGGCTCTCGTGCCTTCCGGAGCGCGGGTGCTGGACGCCGGCTGCGGTACCGGACGGGTCATGATCCGGCTCGCGGAACTCGGGTACGACTGTGTCGGGATAGACCTTGACGCGTCGATGCTGGCGGTGGCGCGGAAGCAGGCGCCGGGGCTGCCCTGGTTCCAGGTCGATCTGGCCGGGTTCGAGCCGGACCGGCTCGGCATCGCCGCGGACTTCGATCTCGTGGTCGCTGCCGGCAACGTCTTCCCGTTGCTCGCTGCCGGCACCGAGGCCACGGTGGTCGAGCGCCTGGCCGCGGCCCTGCGTCCGGGCGGCCTGATGGTCGCCGGCTTCGGCCTGGACGAAGCCCATCTGCCCGTGCCGCCCGGCATCACGCTGCCCGAGTACGACGACTGCTGCGCCGCAGCCGGCCTCACCCTCGTCGACCGCTTCGCCACCTGGGACGCCGACCCCTACGACGGCGGCGGCTATGCCGTCAGCGTCCACCGCCGGTGACGATACGCGGGACATCCTGATCACTCGCGCCTGCCGAGGCGCTTGCGGACGTGCCCCGGCAGGCGATGTACCGATGTGTTCGAGCCGTCCGGCTCTCCGCCCCATCAGTCCTGGGCGTGTTGTTCGGTCGCCTCGGCGGCTGCTGACTACAGACCGCCGAGGGACATGGCCGGGGGTGGTGTCACCGCCCTGGACCGTGACTCAGTTGCCGGCGGATCCGCGGTTCGGCATGCCGATGCCGGACTGGCCGGCTGCCTTCTTGATCTCGGCGGCCTCCCGTTGGTCGAGGACTCCTTCCTTCCGCAGCGTCGCTACGATCTCCCCGACGTGTGAGACGAACGCGCCGTGGTTGTTCCAGGTGCGGTGATCCTCGATCAGCTCGTTGATCGTGCAGCCGTTGGCCGTGACGCGGTTCGGGACACCGGTGTTGAGCGAGCCGAGGAACACGGTGGAGCGGTCGTCCGTTTCGGGGCAGTCGGTCGGCGGCCTGCTGTCGACGATGGTGAGGGACAGTGACTGCGGCGTGGACGTGTTGCCGGCCTTGTCGGTGGCCCGGTAGAGGAAGGTGTGGCTTCCGGCTCTGTCGATCACCACCGGGGCGGAGTACCGCAGGTAGGGGCCGCCGTCGAGGGAGTACTCGGTCGTGGCCACACCCGAGTCCGCATCCGAAGCGGTCACCGTCACCGTCGCGCTTCCGACGTATTCACCGGAGTTGTTCTTCGTGCCGGAGACGGAGGCCGACACCTCCGGCGGCGTCCTGTCCTCCGGCGGAGCCGCCACCACCGTGAACTCCACGGACTTCACCGGCGACGTGTTCCCTGCCTTGTCCGTCGCCCGATACGCCAGCGTGTGTCGGCCCACGCTGCTCACCCCGACCGGCGCCGTATAAGCGACGTAAGCCGCACCGTCGAGTGAGTACTCGACGCTTGCTATGCCGGACTCTGTGTCCGATGCGGTGACGGTTACTGTCGCGGTGGATACGTAGTTGCCGTAGGTGTCTTTGGTTCCGGTCACGGTTGCTGATGTGTCGGGTGGTGTTTTGTCGTTCGGGGGTGCTGCGACGATGGTGAACTGGACGGACTTGGTTGGTGATGTGTTGCCGGCTTTGTCTGTTGCGCGGTAGGCCAGGGTGTGTTGTCCGAGGCTGTTCACCTCGACTGGTTTGGTGTAGGCCGTGTATGCGGCGTTGTCGAGTGAGTACTCGACGCTTGCTATGCCGGACTCTGTGTCCGATGCGGTGACGGTTACTGTCGCGGTGGATACGTAGTTGCCGGAGGTGTCTTTGGTTCCGGTCACGGTTGCTGATGTGTCGGGTGGTGTTTTGTCGTTCGGGGGTGCTGCGACGATGGTGAACTGGACGGACTTGGTTGGTGATGTGTTGCCGGCCTTGTCTGTTGCGCGGTAGGCCAGGGTGTGTTGTCCGAGGCTGTTCACCTCGACTGGTTTGGTGTAGGCCGTGTATGCGGCGTTGTCGAGTGAGTACTCGACGCTTGCTATGCCGGACTCCGTGTCCGATGCGGTCACCGTCACCGTCGCGGTCGATACGTAGTTCCCGGAAGCGTCCTTCGTCCCCGACACCGTCGCCGACGTTTCCGGCGGGGTGGTGTCGCCGCCGGGCGCGGCGGTGACGACGAGCAGACCCGTCATCAACTGGTGGCCCGGCATCGCGCAGAAGTAGCGGTATACGCCGGGCGTGAGGGTGACCTCGGCCGTGTGCCTGCCTCCGCTGGAGTCCGAGGGGCTCGCCTGGATGTTGAGGCTGACGTCGTTGTTGTAGTCGGGGTTCGAGATGTCGAACGTCAGGGTGTGCGGCATCCCCGTCGTGTTGCCGGTCGCCGCGCTGTTCTCGAACACGATGGTCGCGGGCCCGGCCACCGCGGTGGTGGGGGCGGACGTGTACCGCGTGTAATCGTCACCGGCCGTCCAGGTGAGTACCTGGGTGGCTGTGGACCCCGCCGGGCGACTTACCGCCGCGTACGCGGCCGGCACGGCCAAGGAGAAAGCCGCGAAGACAACGGTCACCAGCGCCACCAGCGCCGGATGAGCGCCGAATCTGTTGCGTCGCACGGGACTTGAGGGAGGCGGATCCGTCTTGGTATGGAGCAGTCTTCTGAACACCGCTGCACCTTTCGGGGATTCGCTTGTGCGGCACCGCGCAGAACTTGCGGTCCGCCGGGTGGACGACCAGCCGCCGGGATGAGCGTGTTCGAGGCGCGAGTACTCCGCTCACCGGACCCGCGCCCTGGACGGAACGCGGTGAGTGCCGCGCTTCGGGTGATCGCCGGGGCGTGACGACGACGGTGGCCGCCGTCACTCACGAACAGGCGGCGTCCGCCTCTTGTCGCTGTGAGGACGGTGGCACCGCGAACCGGAGGGCGTGGTTCACACAAACTGCGTCAATGCGGCATCGGTGGGAAACTACTCAGCTTTTGACTGGCCGCCAAGACCTATGACCAGAATCCAACCGACTTTGACCTGAGTCTGGAAAAACTGGTGGAGCGCCCGTTACGGTGAGGCAGTCTCGAGGCGAATCCTGTTCGCCCGGCCGATCCGATCCCGGGCGTATCCGGCCCATCGATCGCCCCGCCTGCCTCGCGGGGCCGAACGCTCGGCGCGCCACCGCGTACCGCCGTGACGGGACAGATGCCGTCGGCGGCGGCTCACACCATGACCACGAACGCCTTCAGGTACGCACGCTTTTCGAGGATTGGAGAGCGATGACCGACTCAGGCGAAGGCACGAGACGCCTTTTCTCCCGGCGAGCGTTCGCCACCGGGGTGGCCGCTGCGGCGGCCGTGCCCACGGTGCTGGGCACCGCCGCCGCTGCCGCCCCGAAGGACAAGCCCGGTGAAGGAAACGGGCAGGGACACAACAAGGGGAACGTCCGCAACCTGACGCTGTACATGGAGAAACTGCCGAACGGGGAGATGGGCTACGGCCTGCAGCCCGGCCAGGCGACGATTCCCGGCCCGCTCATCGAGCTGACCGAGGGCGACACGATGAACATCGAGGTCGTCAACAACCTGGACGTCGCCGCGAGCCTGCACGTGCACGGCATGGACTACGACGTAGCCAGCGACGGCACCAAGATGAACGACAGCGTCGTCGAGCCGGGCGGCCGGCGGACCTACGTCTGGCGTACCCACGCCCCGGGACCGAACCACGACGGGACGTGGGAGGCCGGTAGCGCCGGCTACTGGCACTACCACGATCACCAGGTGGGGACGGAGCACGGCACGGGCGGTATCAAGAAGGGCCTGTACGGTCCCGTGATCGTGCGCCGCAAGGGCGATGTGCTGCCCGACAAGCAGTTCACGGTCGTGTTCAACGACATGACGATCAACAACAAGGCCGCCCACAACGCACCGACCTTCAAAGCGGTCCGCGGTGAGCGAGTGGAGTTCATCGTGATCACGCACGGTGAGTTCTTCCACACCTTTCATGTGCACGGCCACCGCTGGGTGGACAACCGCACCGGGATCCTGCAAGGTCCGCAGGACGTGAGCCGGGTCATCGACACCAAGACCGTCGGCCCCGCTGACTCCTTCGGGTTCCAGGTGATCGCGGGTGACCGGGTCGGCGCGGGCGCCTGGATGTACCACTGCCACGTCCAGAGCCACGCGGACATGGGCATGGCCGGGATCTTCCTCGTGACCGAGGCGGACGGCACGGTCCCCGGCGGCATGCCCCACCACTAGGGCCTCTGTGGAGTTGTGACCTGGGCTCGCCAGATCACAACTCCACACAGGCTGCTGCCGGCGGCAGCCCTTGCTCCATTTCCTGATCACTCTTCCGTTGCCGGATCGAGTCAAGGAGCAACCGTGACTCCGCTCCCTCGCCTGAAGAACACGGGCTTCCAACCCGGGGGTTGCGGTCCAGCCCGAACCGATCCCTTGCGGGACGGGCACAACCTGCTCCCGGGATTCGGTTCCTCCACCGGCTGAATCCGGTGGTTCCCTCGAAAGAAGGACTGATGGGCATGAAAAACCGGTTCGCCCCGTCACGAAGAAGCGGAGCGCCGCCGTCGCGTCCGGTGCGGGCCCCTCGGCACGCACGGTCCTGGCGCCGCGCGGTCGTCCTGCTGTCCAGCGCCGCGCTGACCATGGGGCTGTCCGCGATGCCGGCCGTGCAGGCGCACGCGCAGCCGCCCTCAGGACAGAGCCAGGACCAGGGCGTCGACACCGAAAGACAGGTCAACGTCCTGGTCTTCCACGGGCCGGCCGCCAAGCAGGACGACCCGGTCAAGCGGGCCACGACGGCGATCGAGAACCTCGGCGAGAAGAACGGCTTCGAGGTCGTCGAGTCCGAGAACCCCGGCGTCTTCACCGCCGCCAACCTCGCCAAGTACCGAGGGGTGGTGTTCCTGTCGGCCGACGGCGTGACGCTCAACGCCGACCAGGAGGCCGCGTTCCAGTCGTACGTGAACAACGGCGGCGGCTTCGTCGGCGTCCACGACGCCGCTCGGGCGCAGGCGGACTCCTCCTGGTTCACCGGCCTGATCGGCACCCGTCCGGCGCTGGGCCTCCCGGACCCCGAGAAGATCGTCGAGTACGCGGTCAACGAGGACAACCCGCCGAACGAGACCAAGGACA
This sequence comes from Streptomyces sp. NPDC001020, assembly GCF_053599115.1. Taxonomy (NCBI): domain Bacteria; kingdom Bacillati; phylum Actinomycetota; class Actinomycetes; order Kitasatosporales; family Streptomycetaceae; genus Streptomyces; species Streptomyces sp. NPDC001020. The sequence goes on from NZ_JBSFLQ010000007.1 coordinate 199,464, forward strand.
AGCTGTTCGACGGCAAGAACGACACCAAGTGGCTGACCCATGCGCCGACCGGCTGGGTCACCATGAAGCTGGACAAGCCGGTCGCGGTGGTCAACTACGCGCTGACCTCCGCCAACGACTATCCGGGGCGGGACCCCAAGGACTGGAAGCTGCAGGGCTCGCAGGACGGCCAGAACTGGACGACCCTCGACACCCGGACCGGCGAGACCTTCCCGTCGCGGTTCCAGACCAGGCAGTTCCAGTTCACCAACAAGCAGGCGTACCAGCACTACCGGCTGGAGATCACCGCGAACAGCGGTGAGCCGCTGACCCAACTCGCCGAACTGCGGCTCTTCAATGCCAACCCGACGCCTCCGCAGGACTCCAAGGTCCAGCAGTCCGTTGTCGATGTGACAGACCGTCAACACCCTGCCAACAAGGGACTGCCGCTCAACTGGACCCGCTCCGATCAGTGGATAAACTGGGATCCCAACCCGATCGGCAAGGTCCACACCATCGCCCAGGTCGAGGAGTGGAAGTACAAGCCGGGACTCAGCGCCAACGGCCCGTTCCACCCGATCTCGTGGTGCCGGGACTACGACGGCGGCCGGTCCTTCTACACCGGTATGGGCCGCACCGAGGAGAGCTACACCACCGACACGAAGTTCCAGAGCCACCTCCTCGGCGCCATCCAGTGGACCACCGGCATGGTCCGCGGCGACTGTCAGGCGACCATCGCCTCCAACTACAAGATCGAGCGGCTGACCGACCAGAACAAGGCGGGCCAGCTCGACCAGATCGGGGAGCCGCACGGTCTCACCATGGCCCCCGACGGCAAGGCCTTCTACATCGGCAAGGCCGCCTGCCCGTCCGGCCCGATCGTCGACTGGAACGACCCCAAGGTCGGCCTGGGCTGCGGCACCATCCACCAGTGGGACCCCAAGACCAAGAAGGTCAAGCTGCTCACCACGCTCGACGTGATGGGCAACCGGGGCAGCGGTGACGAACTGGTCAAGAACGAGGAAGGCCTCGTCGGTATCACCCTCGACCCGAAGTTCGAGAAGAACGGGTGGATCTACGTCTACTGGATGCCTCACGAGTCGATCGACCGCGACAAGCGGATCGGCCAGCGGACGGTCTCCCGGCTGACCTACGACTTCGCGACCGAGTCCATCGACCAGGGAACCCGCAAGGACCTGCTGCACTGGAGCACCCAGATCCACAGTTGCTGCCACGCCGGTGGCGGCATGTCCTTCGACAAGGACGGCAACCTCTACATCGGCTCCGGTGACAGCAACTCCTCCGGCGGCTCCAGCGGCTACTCCGGGAACAACTGGACCCAGGACTACAAGGGCACCTCCTTCCAGGACGCCCGCCGCACCGCCGGCAACACCAACGACCTCAACGGCAAGATCATCCGTATCCACCCCGAGTCCGACGGCACCTACACCATCCCCAAGGGCAACCTCTTCGCGCCGGGCACGGCCAAGACCCGCCCGGAGATCTACGTGATGGGCGTCCGTAACATCGCACGGCTCTCCGTCGACCCGGTGCACAACTGGCTGAACGCAGGCTGGGTCGGGCCGGACGCGGGGGCGTCGAGCCCCGAACTGGGCCCGGCCAAGTACGAGACGGCAACGGTCATCACCTCTGCGGGCAACCAGGGCTGGCCGTACTGCATGGGCAACCGGCAGCCGTACCGTGACCGCAGCAACACCGACGCCAGCGTCCTCACCGGCTGGTACGACTGCGACCACCTCAAGAACGAGTCGCCGCGCAACACCGGCCTGGTGGACATCCCGCCGGCCCGCGACAACATGATCTGGTACTCGCCCCAGGGCGGCGGCCCGGTCTTCCCCAAGCGCTCCGACGGCAGCGGTGTCCCGACCTACGTCGACAGCGAGGCCACCTACACCCAGCCGTACCTCAAGGGCGGCGGCCAGGCCGTCATGTCCGGTCCGACCTACCACCGCTCCCAGGTGGACACCAAGAGTGGCGTGGCCTGGCCGGCTTACTGGGAGGACAAGTGGTTCATCGGTGACGAGTCCAACGCCAACAACCGGGTTGCGGTGACTCTCGACCCGGACCACGTCAAGGACCAGGGTGCCCCGGCCTTCGGCGAGGACCTGCGCAGCATCATCGCGCCCGGTAGCGGCGGCACCCAGATGCAGAGCTGGATGGACGCCAAGTTCGGCCCCGACGGTGCGTTGTACATGCTCGACTACGCCGGCGGCTTCTTCAGCCTGCACAACAACCAGAAGCTCATCCGCATCACCTACCAGGGTGGCCCGGCCACCCCGAAGCCGCAGGACGCCGGGGCGCGCGTGGTCACCCAGAGCAAGCCGAAGACGCTGGCGTTCTCCAGCGCCAAGGCCGGCGGTGTGGCCTGGGAGTGGGACTTCGGTGACGGCAGCAAGCCGTCGCACGAGGCCAACCCGACGCACACCTACACCGACTACGGCACCTACCACGCGAAGCTGAAGGTCACCTTCGCCGACGGCGAGCAGGCCACCGCGACGTTCGACGCCAAGGCCGGCTGCCCGGCCCCCGACGCCCGGCCGACCGTCAGGCTGCTCGACACCGACACCGGCGTGACCAACCACCGCGCCGGCGGCGGCTGCACGGTCAACGACCTGATCGACGACGAGGCCTCCTGGCCGAACCACGGGGAGTTCGTCAGCCACGTCAACGCCGTGGTCAACGACCTCCGTAAGGAGGGTGTCCTCGACAACCGCGAGTCGTCGGCGATCAGTAAGGCGGCGGCCCAGAGCGAGATCGGCAAGGTCGCCGGGTACAAGCCGGTCTTCGACGGAACCGCGGCAAGCCTGGCCGACTGGCGGCAGGCGGGCGCCGGCAAGTTCTCACTCCAGCCCGACGGCACCATACGCAGCTCCGGCGGCATGGGCATGCTGTGGTACGCCAAGCAGGAGCTCGGAGACTTCTCGGTCAGGCTCCAGTTCCGGGACATGGCTCCGGGCACCGGCAACGCCAACAGCGGGGTCTTCATCCGGTTCCCGGACCCACGCACGCCGCTGGCCGACCGCCCGCCCGGCAGTTGCGGGACCATCGGCTCGGCCCGCACCGCTCCCGAGTGGGTCGCGGTCTACTGTGGCCAGGAGATCCAGATCTACGACGGGACGACGGGCGAGGTCCAGAAGACCGGATCCGTGTACAACTTCAAGCCGCTGGGCCTGGACAAGGCGGGGGTGACCCCGAAGGGACAGTGGAACGACTACGAGATCCGTGCGGTCGGGCAGCACTACACGATCATCCGCAACGGCGTGGTGATCAACGAGTTCGACAACACGCCCGGCAAGTCGTCGTCCCGGGCGGGTGACCCGCCCACGGACCTGCGCCAGTTCCTCAAGGGGTTCGTGGGGTTGCAGAACCACAGCAACAACGACGTGATCGAGTTCCGCGACATCCGGGTGCGGAACCTGTAGTCGAACAACGGCCGGTGCCGGGCTCGGGGCAACCGCCCCGAGCCCGGCACCAGTTCGTAGCACGGATAGGCGGAGAGGTGGGCTTTCTGTTGCTCGGAGCCGCGCCCGTCAGCCGTAGCGAAGTCAGTCGAACGCCTTCAGGCACAGGAGCGTCGCGCCGCCGTCCACCTTCGTTGACCAGTACGTGTTGGCGTCGTACTGCCCGTGGCGGCAGACCTTGGTGTCGGCGCCCGGCGTCGCCCGGTAGATGTCCGTGACGACCAGGATCTCGTTGTACGCGGCGGGAACCCTCCGGTCCGTGCAGTTCGGGGACGACAGCATCGCGATGCTGCTGATGACGTTGTTGTTTTCGTGCTTGGCGAGCAGGCAGTCACCCTGGCGGTACTGGCCGGTGAGGCACAGCGCGGTCCGTTTGCCGCTGCTGGGGGAGTAGTACGACCAGGTGGCCTTGCCCACGCCGGACGCGCAGTCGCCGGTGGTGCCGGTGACTTTCACGCGCGTCCCGTAGCCGCAGGACGTCGTGTTCGGCTCCTCCTTGCTCCAGTCGTACTTGGTCAGGCCGCCGTAGCCGGTGTCGACGACGTCCAGACAGTCCCCGAACGAGACGGACTTGAAGGCGCTTTCGGTGGGGTCGGGCTCGGGGGAACTGGTCTCCGGTTCAGGTTCCGGCTCGGTGCGGGCGGAGCTGCTGCCCGACGAGCGGGAAGAGCCGCCCGCGCCGCTGCCGCCGAGGCTGCCACTACTGTCGAGGCCGCTGGTGCCGCCGCGGCGGGAGAAGGTGAAAGGCGAGCTGGGGTGGCTGTTCGGGGTGGTGTCGTCCTTCTTGTCCCAGGGCTGCCAGATCAGGACCCCGATGACGAGCAAGGCTACGAGCAGGCCGCCCCAACCTTCCGAGGAACCCGAATTCGTGGTGGGTTTCTTGGCCGCAGAGGGCTTCGGGTCCGATGTGGACTTCGGCTGGGCCTTGGGCGTCGGGATCGAGGCGGAGCCAGTGCCTGTGCTCTTCGTGGGGGCCTCGGTTTTTTTGGGCGCTGTGCGCTCACGATCCCGGCGTTGCCTCTCCTTCCGTTCGCGTTCCTTCTGTTGTTTCTTCTTCCTCTCCTGTTCCTTGAGCTCCCGCTCCCTGCGTTGCGCCTCTTTACGCTGGGCCTCTTTCTTCTCCGCCTCCTCCTGGCGCGCGAGCTTCCGCGCCTCCGCCTCCGCCTGCTCCTCGGCCTGCGCCCGCACCAAGGCGTCCCGCTGCCGGCGCAAGGCGTCCAGTTGTTCGCGCATCTCGCTGATCGCCTCGTCAGCGCTCTCCGCGGTGCCTTCGGGCTTCATCTCGGTCGGCGCTTCCGCAGCGTCGAAATCCACTGTTCCGTCGCGTAGTTGACGTCCCTGCTCCGCGTACTCCTCGATGAGCGCGGTCCAGGCCTGCGGCAGCCACCGCTCGGCGCCCAGGTCCGCCGGCCCCTGGTCGAGGACGGCGAGGACGTCACGCAGTACGTCGGACGGGGTGGGACGACTCCCGGCATCGACCTCCAGCAACGGAAGGATCAGGGGTTCCAGTTCCGGCGGCAGCCCGCTCGTGTCGAGCTCGCCGCGCTGGACGAGGGCGAGGATTCCGATGGAGTGGTCGGTCTGCTCGTACGGTGGGCGACCGACTGCGAGGAAGAAGAGGGTGGCACCCAGGGAGTACATGTCGGATGCGGCGGTTGACCTCTTGCCGCACGCCTGTTCTGGTGACGTGAACGCGAAGGTGCCGATGGTCGTCGTCGAGCTGGTGTGGTCATGGGCGTGCGAGATGCCGAAGTCGATGAGGCGCGGTCCGTCGTGGGGCAGCAGGATGTTCAGGGGTTTGATGTCCCGGTGGACGACTTGCAGGCCGTGCAGCTCGACCAGCGCCCGCGCGGCCCCGGCCGCGACCCAGCGCACCGCGTCGACGGGTAGAGTCCCGGCGCTGACGACGAGTTCGGCAAGGCTGGGCGCCGAAATGAACTCGATGGCGAGCCACGGGCGCTCTGCCTTCGCGTCGGCGTCGAGCACCTTGGCGGTGTACGCACTGTCCACCCGCCCCGCCAGCTCCACCTCGCGGGCGAACCGCTCCCGGTCCGGCCTGCTCACGATCCCCTCGGCGAGGAGCGTCTTGACCGCGACGAGCCCGTGCTCCACCACGGTGCCGGTGGGCCCGGCTGCGCTGGCGGGGGTCCCGGGGGCCTCCTGCCGGGCGAGATAGATGCGGCCCATACCACCGGTGGCGATCCTGCGCAGCAGTCGGTAAGGGCCGAGCCGCCGCGGATCGCTGGATTCGAGCGAATAGAGCTTCATTCCGGGCATACGGCTTCTCTTCCCATCTGCGTCCCCCGTCCGTGCTGTTGTCCGGGTGTGCCCCGTGCGTGCTACGTGCTCGGGGCGGCCTTCCAGAACCACCCAGCAAAGCCATACCAGCTTCTCGCTGCCTTCGCGGATCAAATGCGGAGGCCGGTCGCCGACGACGTTGAGGACGTGTCGGCCCCGCAGCGTTCCGGCCGTGGTTTCAGGCCGCAGCCGACGCCCGGAGAACCAGCTGAACCGGGTGGAGATCCACGCGGGCGGCGAGGCGAAGAACGCCACCTTCAAATGGTCCCGGGAGAACGGCTCCGTGGTCTTTCCCGTCGACGAACTGGACGGCACCTGGGTTCAGTTGACGACCCTCGGCCAGGACACCAAGCTCGACCTGGAGGTCGGCGACCACGTCGAGTTCACCGACACGGCCTACGCCTCACGCCTCGAGGCCCTTCCTGCGGGTCGAGGAACTGGACCTGCCCGGCCGCCGCGTCCGCCTCTCCGCCGAGCCGGACCAGCACGTCGGACGGCTGCCGCACCTGCACCCGTTCCTGCGCCGCTGGGACCACCACGAGGCACCCCGGCACAAGGGCCGCACGACGGCCCTGAAGGGCGGTGCCGTGCCCGTCACCGAGGGGGAGTGGTTGCCGCTGGAGGACGGGGTCGAGGTCTACTTCGCCAAGGACGGCTCCTACCGCACCGGCGACCACTGGCTGATCCCCGCCCGCACAGCCACCGGCAGCGTCGAGTGGGCCACCGATGCCGCCCGCCGCCCGCTGCTTCAGACCCCGGCAGGCATCGCCCGGCACTTCGCTCCGCTGGCCCTGGTCAAGCGCGACGGCAGCACCGACGACCTTGCGGTACGCCTTCGCCCCACCCGTCACGGAGATCCACCCGGTCGACCAGGCGGCCAAGGCCGCCGCGGAAGGAGACAAGTGATGGCTACGCCGATGAGTGCGTCGAAGCTGTTGGAGGCCCTGCGCGCCGAGGGCCTTACCGTCCACGAGGTGCGCGACTGGCGCCACCACAACCGCAACACGAAAGGCCCCCGGGGTCCGGTGAACGGCGTGACGATCCACCACGCCGTCACCTCGGGCACCGAGAGCTCCGTGAACATCTGCTACAACGGCTACTCCGGCCTGCCCGGCCCCCTCTGCCATGGCGTGATCGACAAGCAGGGCCACGTCCACCTCGTCGGCAACGGCCGCACCAACCACGCGGGCCTCGGCGACAGCGACGTGCTGCGGGCGGTCGTCAACGAGACGAAGCTGCCGCCCGACAACGAGGCCGATGTCGACGGCAACCCGCACTTCTACGGCTTCGAGTGCATCAACCTCGGCGTCGGCAAGGACCCCTGGCCCGAGGCGCAGAAGGAGGCCATCGAGAAGGTCTCCGCCGCGATCTGCCGGCACCACGGCTGGTCGGAGCGCTCCGTCATCGGCCACAAGGAGTGGCAGCCGGGCAAGCAGGACCCGCGCGGCTTCACCATGGACGCGATGCGGGGGCGGATCGCCGACCGGCTGGCCGGGAAGGGCGGCGGCAAGGGCCCGGGTAAGCCCGCGCCCAAGCCGAATTACGCGCCGTTCCCGGGCAGCGATTTCTTCCACGTCGGACAGAAGTCGCCCCTCATCACCGCCATGGGCCGCCGACTTGTCGCCGAGGGCTGCGGCCGCTACGAGAAGGGGCCCGGCCCCGAGTGGACCGAGGCCGACCGCAAGTCCTACGCTGCCTGGCAGCACAAGCTCGGCTTCGAGGGCACGGACGCGGACGGCATCCCGGGCAAGAGCAGCTGGGACAGACTGAAGGTGCCCTCCGGCGGCTGAGCCGCTCCGACGGGCCGCCGACCCGCTCGGCGGAAGGGAACGCGCCCGGGCGGGCCATCAGCCCCGCCTCGGCGCACCAAGTGGGCAACGCGCACCGGGCGTCAGGGCGGTGGCCCCCTGGGTCCCGCTGAGGCAGCAGCCCAAGGAGGCCACCGCACGCGGCTTGCGCACGTGGCGCCGTCACCGGGCTTGAGTCTCCCGTAGGGGGAGACTCGAAGGTGGGGGGCATGGACGGCGACACGCTTTACTCGATCGGCGAGCTCGCTCGGCGGACCGGTCTTACGGTCAAGACCATCCGGTTCTACTCCGATCGCGGAATCGTGACGCCGACAGACCGCAGCCCGGCCGGCTACCGCCGCTACGACGCCGACGCCGTAGCACGCCTGGACCTCGTACGGACCCTGCGCGAACTGGGACTGGACCTTCCCACGATCCGCAAGGTCGTGGACCGGGAACTGTCGCTTCGCGAGGTCGCCTCGGCGCACGCCGAAGCACTGGCCGTGCAGATCCGCGTACTGCGCATGCGGTACGCGGTACTGACATCGGTGGCCGAGCGCGGGTCCACCCCCGAGGAGACGGAACTCATGCACCAACTGGCCCAGCATTCCGAGGACGAGCGTCGACGCCTGATCGGTGACTTCCTGGAGACGGTCTTCGGTGATCTCGACACCACCCCCGGATTCGCGGGCGTCATGCGCACGATGACCCCCGAATTGCCGGACGACCCCGAGGCCGAGCAAGTACAGGCGTGGATGGAGTTGGCCGAGCTTTCCCTGGACCCGGATTTCCGCGCCCACGTGCGGCGGATGGTCGAAGACCAGGCAGCCGAACAGAGCCATGGCGACACGCAGGCCCCACACCGCGACATCGCCGCAACCGCCCATGACCTGGTCGCACCGGCCCTGTCCACCCATATCGATCCCGCCTCGCCCCAGGCCGACCCGATCGTTGCGGCACTCACGGCGCACTACGCACACCTACTCGGCCACCCCGACGACATCGACCTTCGCCGCCGACTGGCAACTCGGCTGGAGAACATCAACGACCCTCGCAGAGAGCGTTACTTCCAGCTACTCGCGGTGGTCAACGGCTGGCCGCCCCCGGAGAGCCTGACGCCCGTGCTCGAGTGGTCCGTCCAGGCACTGCGCGTCCGGACAAAGCAGTGAGGGGGCGTGGGGCAGCGGGTGGAACTGCTTGCTCCCCCTCATCCCCGTACGGTAGTCAGGCCGGGTGATACGAGGCGAGAAGATCGGGCTCCGGGCCCGGCACGAGGCGGACGTCCCAGTACTGCACAGGGAGCTCTACGAGGACGTGGTGGCACGGTCACGCACCGACCCACGGCCCTGGCAGCCGATCTCCGCCGAGTCGCCACACTCTCCTTTCGCGTTGTCGGAGCCATCGGACAAGACCGCCCCCTTCGCGGTGGTGGAACTCGAATCCCAGATGCTGGCCGGCGCGGCACTGCTGTGGGGCATCGACGCGCACAACAGGACGGCGCACCTGGGGATCTCCCTGTTTCCCTCCTGCCGCGGTCGCGGACTCGGAACGGACGTCGTCCGCGTGCTGTGCGAGTACGGGTTCGTGGTCCGCGGAATGCAGCGGCTGCAAGTGGAGACGCTGGCCGACAACACCTCGATGCTCGCGGCGGCGAAGAGCGCCGGCTTCGTCATCGAGGGCACACTGCGACGCGCGGCCTGGGTGAACGGCGACTTCACCGACGAAGTCGTCCTCGGTCTACTCGCCCACGAATGCCCGAGCAAGGTAATTATCCGGCAAGGCTCTGCCGCCCGTGATTTGGGCAGCGGTGAAAAGAAATGAGTCAAGCGCTGCCAAGTGCCATCGGCAACTCCCGTAGGTCGTCATGGTGGGCAGTGGCTGCTGCCAAGTACCAGCCAATTCTCTGAGTGCCTCGCGTGCGAGTTGGCGCACATTGAGCCACCCTGCGTCGGCCGCCAGTGCCTCATACGTCCACCTGGAAGCGTGCTCCGGTCCGCTCATCGCGTCGAGGGTCGCGTCAATGTGTGCGAGTCGCGACTCCATGGCGACGTCGATACGACCAGCCTCGGCGAGGATCACGATGGCACCCCGAGCGTTCTCGAAGTCCAACGCCAAGTCGTCCGTTTCGAGGCGGTACTTGTCGAGCCATGTTGTCTGTTCCCTCGCGTCTACGGCGAGCATGGTGAGTGTCTGGATCAGGTACTTCCATGCACTTGCTGCGGACAGCCACTGCTCATTCATTCAGCCCCCTCGGAGCCCATTCAACCCCCTGAACCCGGAACCACCACGGGGCTCTCCGTATCCGTGACGCGCACGACGTCGAAGCCAGCGTCGGCCAGGACGGCGCCCATGCCGCGGACCACCTCACGGTCCTTCTCCCGGTCCGCTTCTGAAAGCTCCGACCACGGCACGAGGTTCGGGTGGTGCAGGGCGCTGTCGTCACGAACCTGCGCATACGACCAGCCGGCCCTGAGCCGGTCATTCATCCACCGCAGATGCTCGGCCTGCGCGAGCCGCTCCTCGACATCGTCGTCGAGAGAGAAGGGGGCGGCCTGGCCGTCCCTGGGCATGAGTACACAGCCGAGTTCGGCCAGTTTCTGTCCGTAGGACAGCACCTGGTTGCGGTTGGCGTTGCGCAGGTCCTCCGACAGTTCGTCCCAGGCGACGAACGTACCGCTGGTCTCGACACCGGCGGCGCGTTCTCTGACCTGGCGCCGCACATACGCTTCGTGCACCGCCCGGGACATCATCTCCGTGAAGTCCTCGCCGACGGCATCCAGACGGTACGCGGCCGCCTTGACGCTCCACAGCTTCAGACGTCCGCCCATGTCGTCAACCGGAGCCGTCATCATGCCGGATCGCTGGAGGGCCTCCCCGTAGCCGATGACATCGTCCATGCAGACCGTCACCTTCTCGGGGCTCGCCCGCCACAGGTCGGTGTCCAACAGGGCCTGTCGGATCACCTGATCCTGTTCGGACGCGCAGAGGTAGACCCGGGCCACCGCGCCGCGCCCCACGGATTGCCGGACCGCTTCCGCACAGGTCGCATGCGCATGCCGCAGCGTGCAGGTGTCGACCAGGTAGGGGTAGGTGCGGACGAGATCCTCGACGGTCTGCTCGGAGCTCTCGCCCACGACGGTGATCGTCAAGCTGGCAGGATCCACGCCGAAGCGGCCCAGGCAGGTGATGAAGGCCCGGGCGAAAGAGCTCTGGCCCACGACGAGCACCTCCCTCGGCTTGCCGTCCGAGAGGTGTGCGGCCTCTTCTTGGAGGAGTCGGGCGGCGGCTACCTGGTAGCGATTGAAGAAGTCGAGCCGCACACGGCGCGTTTCGCTCCCGCTCCACCAGCGCGCCTGCAGGGCGCGGCACAGCAAGGGGTCCCGGATCTCCGCCTGGACCCTCAGACCTTCTGAGGTCACGGCGCCGGCAGCGGTCAGAGCCACTGCCAGATTGCGGGTGCTGTCCTCGTCGCAGGCATACAGGGCGGTTGCCCCGGCCAGGCCCGCGGCGGCCAGGGCCGTCGGAAACCGGGGGTCGCCGACAATCACGAGGGCGTCCGCTGACCGGGCCGCGGGCTGGGAAGCGTCTTCGCTGACGATCACCACCCGTTGGCCCGACGCGGTCAAGTCCCGTGCCAGAGAGCGCGCACCCGGCCCCGAACCGCACACGATGGCGTGGCCGTGTTGTCGGCTCACCCGCAGCTGCCGCAGCTCGTCGGCGAACAGCCGCCGCCCGGCCTCTACAGCGGCGTACACGGTCACCGTGGGTGCGAGGAACCGCGCTATCTGCAGCGGCCAGGGCAGCGGCAGCGCTTGGCCCGGCTCGTCCCACTCCAGGGCGAACAACTGCAGGACGCGGAAGAGCACTTCCCAGACGTCCTGTCGGGCGCCGGCATGCTGGCTGAGCTGCTGATGGACACCGACCAGGCCGAAAGCCACGGCGACCAGGGCCAGCGCCCCCGCGACCGCACCTCCGGCCGGGACAGCACGCGGCCGCGCGCTGCCACGGTTCCCCTCCTGCTGGTGTGCAGGCTCGACGCTCACGATGTGGTCAGCAGCGCCGCGAAGGCGTCGTACGCGCCGTCGCCGTAGCGCAGGAAGAGATCGGGCTCGATCACCTCGACCTCCATGAGTAGCGGAATATTCCGTTCACTCATCACGAAGTCGATGCGCGCATAGCTGGCCTGCTGGGGCAGGGAGTCGACGACCTTGGTCGCGAAGTCTTCCATCCAGGGCTGGAGACACTCGGTCAGCACCGTGCCTCCGTAGTGGTGCTGCACCCTGAACTCCCCGGCGGCAGGCACTTTGCGGACGACATGGCTGAGCCGTCCACCGAGCTGGATTGCCGAGTACTCGCCCTGGCCCCGTACGGATGGGACGTACTCCTGGACCAGGACGGGACTGGGCACCTGCACGCCGCCCTGATGGAGGAACTCCTGTACTGCACCCGCGCTCTCCAGCAGCCAGGTGCGGCGGCCTCCCGCGCCGACCGTGGACTTGACGACGAGTGGCCCGTTGCCGAGTTCGGCCGCCAGTTGCTCCGCCCTCACCTGCGAGGGCTCCGTGATGGTGACCGTCGCGGGCACCGGGATCCCGCGGGCGCCCAGCTCGCACAGGTAGCGTTTGTCGGTGTTCCACCGCATCAGCGAGAGCGGATTCACCAGACGGTCGCCGACCTTCAGCGCCAGCCAATTCTCGAAGGCGGCGACATGCTCCGAGTAGTCCCACGGCGCGTGCAGTAGCACCCGGTCGTAGTCCTCCCATGCCACCTCTGGATCTGACCAGGCCACCAGATCCGCCCGTGCGCCTCGCGCCGCCAGGGCGGCCAGCAGCCCTTCGGTGTCCTCCATCCCTTGCGGTAGGCGGGTGGCTGTGACCACGGCAACCGACCGAATGCTCATGCGGTCTTCTCCTCCGGTCGGACCCCTGTGATGCCCCACAGCAACAGATGCATGGGGTCGGGTAGTTCTCTGTTGAAGTCGACAGCCTGGAGATTACGCAGCAGCGGCGGCATCACGGGAAGTTTGGCCCCCTTGAGTAGCACGGGAATGATGGGACAGCGACGCCCCAGGAACTCCTGCAGTACGAACCACACCTCATCCTTCTGCCAGGGACCTACCCCGCTGGGCCCGACCAGCACCGCCGCGCACGGCATGGTCTCCAGCTGCTCCTGGATCGCGGCGATCCAGGGGGTTCCGGGAGAGGTCTCCCACAGATCGATCCAGGGCCGGATGCCCTGTTCCCGCAGCCGTTGGGCCAGCAGGGCCGCGACGCCCTCGTCCTCGTGGCTGTAGGAGATGAAGACGTCGTACAGCTGTCTCTTCTCCTTCAGGGCGAACTCAGTGGAGTGCAGGGCAGCGGTGCGGGTGTGCGAGGCCGCGCTTTCGATGGCCCGTACCTCGGCGGGCCGGTCTAACAGCCGTGCGTGATTGCCCAGTTCTACGCGGTTGTCGCAGACCCCGCAGGTGATCCAATCGAATCCGCGCTCTCTGCGTCGCTGTTGCTGCTGCGCGCTGACAGCGGTACCGCAATCGTCGCAGACGGGTTGCTCTACGACCTCCACCGTCTCACCCACCGCATGGCGGCCGACTTGGGATCTGCACAGCTCCTCGAACAGCGCGCACTCGGCATTACTGACGCCGGTGTCGTGACGCAGCTCGAACCGCATACAGGCCCCGCTGTCCGGGTGCACGGAGATCCAGGAGGAGCCGCCGCTCGGCCGGGTGAAACGAGCTCGCGAGGCCCACAACTCACAGTCAGTGAAAAGCCTGGAGTACAGAAGTGCTCCCACGACCGAGGCGTACGCGTGATCGGTGAGCGCCCGGGCACGCAACACCGTCCGTCCCTTCAGCTCCCGCCACACGGAGTCGTCCGCGCGGCGTCGGACGGCGCTCGGGAAGCGGAGCAGACCCCCCGTTTCGTCACGCACCAGCGCACCGCTGGACAGCAGCTCCTCGATCGCCGCGTGCATGATGTCCTCCTCATGCTCGCGGTCGGCGACCCTGTCGTGCTCCAGGAGCGGGACCTGTAGCGCCAGAACGTCGTCCTCAGCCAGAGAGCCGCTTCCGTCAGCTACTTGCTGGGCGGCGATCGTCAACATGGAGGCGTATGCACCGACGATCGTGGGCTGGAGGAGGACGAGGTCGCCGAAGCGCAGCCGACGCAGCAGGCCTTCGGTGTCGAGGCCGGCCAGCAGGGTGCGGAACTCGTCGAGAGTCGGTTCGGGCAGGTCGGAACGGGCGCAGGACTGGCAGAACTCCCGGTACAAGCTGCGGGTCTGGCCCATCACGCGGCCTGCGGTCGCCTGCTGGAGCACATAGGAACGCAACTGCTGGAAACGCGCGTTGGAGGTGAGCGTCGGCACGGTGTCCCAGTCGATGGCACCGAGGATCAGGTCACGCAGTGCCTGAATGTTCATACCGTCTCTGGCGCTGGTCTGCACGGTGCCGATGTGCCGCATAATCTCCTCCTCGCCCTCCTCCGACAACAGGTCCAGGCTGAGACCGCCACGGTCGGCACGGGCGATGACGACGATGCGCTTCGGGCCGTCCCCGGAAGGGGAACCCAGACGCAGGAGCGTCTCCCATTCACGTATCTCGCCAAGGGGGTCGCCAGCATTGCGGTTGTCCAAGACAAGCAAGGCGATTTCGATGTCGACGGCTTCTACGGGCTGCACGAGTCGGTAGACCGACTGGCCCGCGAAGTCCCACAGGAAGACCTCACGCACGACGGTGCCGAGGTGGTCGTCGACGACACTGCGGTCCATGAGTGAAACCTGGGTACCGTGGGTCGACTCCGTGGCGTGGAACTCCTTGCCGCACAGAGCACGGCTCAGGGCCGTCTTGCCGACGCCGGTGTTGCCGAGCAGGGCAACTCGGCAGTTGGCGTAGCGGACAGCGTCGGACTCGGCGGCCAGGTTCTCGACGAGGGCGGTGTCGTAGGTGCGGAGGGTGAGCACCCGGTCCTCGCCGCCCGTGCTGGCCAGATGCGGCAGTGTGGGGTGGAACCGTGCGCTGCCGTACCAGTGGTGATGGTCGGCGACGTCCTCGACGACGTCCAGGAGCTCCATGCTGTCGGCGCGATAGATCCACAGGTGGGTCCGGTCGTCCTGCACAGCGAGCAGCCGACCGTCCGGCGACAGCGACAGATCGTGCGGGGTGCCCGTGATTCCCTGCACCGTGTGCAGCAGCCGCAGCTCGCGGCGGTCCCAGACCCGGACGGTGCCGTCGCTCGAAGCGGTGTGCAGGACGGCGGTGGTCGGATTGTCGATCACCCGCAGTACGAAACCTTGGTGAGCGGTGACCTCACGCGCCAGCTCCCCGGTTTCGAGGTCCCAGGCGCGTAGCAGGCCGTCGCGTCCTGCGGTGTAGGCCAGCCGGTCGTCACCGTTCCACAAGGCGTCCTCGATACGTCCCTGATGAGCGGGGATGGCGCGCACTTCGCTGCCGTCGTCGGCGGCCCACACCCGTAGGGTGCCGTCGTAGCTGACGGAGTACATCAGGGTGTGCTCCGCCGCCCAGCCGACGCTGTGCACGTCGTCGATGTGGCCGGCCAAGGTGAGTTCCTCCACCCCGGTGGCCGGATCGATGACGTGTACGGTGTTGTCGCGTCCGGCGAGCGCCAGTTGACGGCCGTCGCCGCGCCACGCGGCGGTCCACAGCGCTTTGTGCGAGACCGAGTGGCGTGCCCGCACCTCGCCCTCAAGAGTGGTCAGGTGGACAGTGCCGGACTGGGTGGGTACGGCGAGCAGATCCCCTTGCGGTGACCAGGCAACCCGTGTGATCACCTCGCCTTTGGCGGTCAGTGTCCAGGTGTCTTCCAGGCGCCGGGCGCCGTGGTGCGCCTGCATGGGTGGTCCCCCAGGGCAAGATGAGTGGGAAAGCTGTCAGTAGCCGCGAGCGGGCGACACAGCGAGTTCGGGAGTGCGCCCCTCGCTCAACGCCTCCCAACAGGCGGCGAAATCTGTGCACACGTCCTCTGCCGTGGTGATGCCTGCGGAGTGCGAGGTGATGACTGTGCGCGGCAACCGCCACACCGCGTCGTCGGATGGGGGCGGCTCCTCACGCAGTACATCGAGTACAGCCGCGCGCACCGCGCCGCTGTCGAGCGACGCAGCGAGGGCCGGGAGGTTCACCGTGGCGCCACGACCGGTGTTGATGAAGGTGGATCCGCGCATGGCGGCGAACCTGTCGGGACCGAAGAAGTCTTCTGTCTCCGATGTCAGCGGCAGCGTGGAAACGACCCAGCGGGCCTGTCCAAGTAGCGCGTCGCCCGTGTCGATGTCCACCGTCTCGTCGAACCCGGGGTCAGCGGCTCGGGCCGTGCGAGCCACGCCTACGGTGTGGATGCCGCAGCCGCGCAGCAGAGTGCCTACGCGTGTACCGATGCGTCCGGCTCCATAGACCAACGCTGTCTGCCCTGCCGCGAGTTCGGAGGGCAGACGCCGCCACTCGGCGCGCTGCTGTTGGGTGAGGAAGTCCGGGACGTTCTGGCATTCCGCGAGGATCCAGGCGAGGACGTACTGCGCGATCCTCTCACCCATGCGCCCGACCGTGCGGGTGAGCAGTGCCCCGGTTGGCCAGGAGGCGTAGCGTAGTAGCGCGTCGATCCCGGCATTGGTGCTGTGCATCCACAACAGCCGTCCTGAACGCAAGGATTGAGGAAGATCGGGGCCCACGTAGATGACGGGAGCGTCAGCGGTGACGTGGTCGCCGTGACCACGCGAGGCCGTCTCGCTGTAGCGTTCTGCCGCACGGCCAGTGGTCTTCTCCAGCGCTTCGAGTACGGACTCCGCCAGCGCTGGGTCAACCAGCACCACTGCGCGCTCCCGCTCTCCGATGCGCCGCACGTCCACGTCCAGCCTCCGCCACCACGAAAGTCCCCTGTCTGGACCGTCAATCTAGCCGAAACAACGGGGACATGCATGGCCAACCGGTTCACCGGCGGCTACTTCCCTCACCGTAGGCGGATTGAATTCAAGTCCGCAGTCAGACCTAGTTACTTGTAGGATCGAATGGCTCTGTTGTAGGCCATCGAGGAATCGATCGTTTGCCCACGGGGTGCCGCAACTGCCCCATAACCAGGCCGACTTCACTTCATCGACGGGAGTCGTGATCGAAGGACAACGGACTCTCGCGTCAGAGGACGTCTGATGTGACCCCCTGATGCCTGCCAACCCCGACCCTCTCAAGACAACCATTCGACCGGCCTGGTGATTCATGCCGGTCAGGGTCGCCGATGCCGGGGTCCGTTCCCCGCGTTGCGGTGATCTCCCTACTCAAGAGGACCTCCGCATGTTCCGACGTATTGGGCACGTTGTTGTCCGACATCCCATCTGGGTGATCGTGGCGTGGCTCATCGCGGCGGTGGCGATCGTCGCCACCGCACCGAGTCTTCCCTCGAACAGCGATGAGAGCAGCTTCCTGCCCAAGAGTTACGAATCCATCAAGGCAGCAGACATCCAGCAGGAGGCGTTTCCCGGCGCCTTCACCCCCTCGGTGATCGCCCTGTACCAGCGCACCGACGGTGGCGCGTTGACCGCCGCCGACAAGCAGGATGTCGTCCGGATCACCTCCGAGCTGGGCAAGAAGCACATCGACCAGGTGCAGAAGGTCGTCCCCGGTCCGCCGTCCGAGGACGGCAAGTTCACCATGACCCTGGTCCAGATGGACCCCAAGACCGCCGGCCAGCCCAAACAGGGCGATGCTGCCAAGGTGTTACGTGAGGACGTCAAGAAGCTGACCAAGGGTACGCATCTCGGCGTCAAGGTCGGTGGCCCCGCCGCGCAGGCCCTCGACCAGGAGGATTCGTCCAAGCGCGGCCAAGCGCTGATCGGCATCGGCACGTTCGTGATCATCCTGGTGACCCTGCTGATCATCTTCCGGGCACCGATCCTGGCCGTGCTTCCCTTGGTCCTGATCGGCGTGGTCTCCGCGGTCGCCAACGGACTGATCGCGTACGCCACGAAGATCTTCGGCCTCCAGGCCAACAGCTCGATCTCGTCGATTCTGATCGTCGTGCTCTTCGGCGTGGGCACGGACTACTTCCTCTTCCTGATCTTCCGCTACCGGGAACGCCTGCGCGCCGGTGATGAGCCCAAGCAGGCGATGGTCAACGCGGTCGACCGGGTCGGCGAGGCCATCGCCTCGGCCGCCGGGGCGGTCATCATCGCCTTCTTCGCGCTGGTGCTGTCCTCGCTCGGCTTCCTCAGGCAGATGGGCCCGGCGCTCGCCATCGCGGTTGCCGCCACCCTGGTCGCGGGCCTGACCCTGATCCCGGCCGTGGTCTCACTCATCGGACCGAAGGTCTTCTGGCCCTCCAAGTCGTGGAAGCAGGAGCCGACCGGCGCCCGTTTCGCCGCCCTCGGTCGCGGCGTGCGGCGTCGCCCGGCGCTGACCGCGGCTGCCTCCGGCCTCGTCCTGGTCGCGTTGTCGCTCGGTACGCTCGGCTTCAGCGCCACGTTCGACCTGGCGTCGGGCTCGATGCCCAAGACGAAGGAGTCCATGGTCGTCCAGGACGAGATGCAGAAGGCGTACTCGGCGGGCGCCGCCGCTCCCACCGATGTGTACCTGTCCAGCACCGATGGCAAGCCGTTGGACAAGACCGCCTTCGCCGCGTACGCGAGCAAACTCGGTGCCGTGGACGGCGTGGCCGGCGCCCGTATGGCCCAGGTGAACAAGGCGGGTACCACCGCGGACTTCACCGTCACGCTCAAGTACGAGGCCTCGACGGACAAGGCGATCGAGGCCGTGGGCCGGGTGCGCGATGTGGCGCACTCCAACGCGCCTGACGGCACCGAAGCCGTCGTCGGCGGAATGTCCTCGGTCTACAAGGACATCCACACGGCAGTCAACCACGACTACCGGACGGTCTTTCCCGTCGCCGCCGTCCTGATCATGGTCATCCTGGGGCTGCTGCTGCGCAGTGTGGTAGCCCCCTGGTACCTGATGGCCTCGGTGGGGCTCGGCTTCAGCGCCACCCTCGGTACCACCGTGTTGATCTTCCAGAAGGGGCAGGGGCACTCGGGCCTGATGTTCATGCTCCCGGTGATCATGTATCTCTTCGTGGTCGCCATCGGGACGGACTACAACATCCTGATGATCGCCAGGCTGCGTGAGGAGGCCCGTGAGGGCCGCAGCTCGCGTGAGGCGGCCGGCATGGCGCTGAGGCACGCCGGGCCGACGGTGGCGGCTGCGGGCTTCATCCTCGCGGCAACCTTCGCGACGATGATGCTGGCGGGCAACTCGCTGCTTTCGGAGATCGGATTCGCGGTCTCCTTCGGTATCGCGATCGCCGCCTTCGTGATGGCGATGTTCTTCACTCCGAGCCTCACCGCGCTGATCGGCCACGCTGCCTGGTGGCCGGGGCACGGGGACCGGGCCGAGGGAGCGGCAGTCGGCACGGGCGCCGAATCCGCCGGTTCCGAGTCGGTCGCCGACGAAGACGGGGACACGGCCGCGCACGATCTGTCGGGAGACCGCAGGTAGGGCCCGTCCCCAAAGGCATGGTGCCCCGGGGACGGGAACGACACGGACCGCCACTTCCTAGGAGGTGGCGGTCTGTCGTGTCTTGCGCCGCAAGACGGAAACCACGGGGCAACGCCCCTGCCGACGCGTAACGCCCCTACGGCCGGACCGGCCAGACCAGCGCCTGGGCGACGATGACGCTCTCGCCGTTGAAGGTGATGGCGGGGCCTTCGTGCAGTTCGTAGCCAAGCCCGATCGCTTCGCTCACACGCCGGCAGAAAGTGGCGTCGTCCGCTCCGGTCAGGACTCGGTAGAGGGGCAATCCGTCTGGTGGTGTGCTCATGAGGAGAAGGATCTCAAACGCACCGCCAAGGCGGCGGGTCGGCATGTCCCGAAGTCAGTCGCCCCCAAGGCGCGTCTGCTCACAGAGGTTCTGGCTCCACTCCGCTGAGCTTCCGGGGGGCGAGGCCGACGGCCCTCACCCCCCGCGCTGGTCATCGCCCCCGGACCAACTGTTCCACCTGGGTGTGGATGCCTTCCACGTGGTGCTCCGCTTCCGGCTTCATCAGGACGCTGCGCAGGACGCGGGCCCCGTCCGCGTCGGCGGTGATCTTCGGATGGCGGGCCGTGAACGCCTCGCGGTCGGCCTTGAGCGTGCTCAGGAACAGCGGGTCGGTTCCGGTCATGCCGTCCGCGAGGACGCGCGCGGACGCCGCGTCGATGGCGGACAAGCAGGCGGGTTCCACAGTGGGGAAGTAGCTGACGATGTCCAACTCGGGCCGCTGGTAAAGCTCCAGAGTGTCGGATGCGTCGATGAGGTCCGCCCACTTCAGCGCGGCTCGTCGGCCGGCCGCCAGGACCGTGCCGAGACCGTCCGGCGTGGGCGGGATGAGCTGGAAAGTGAGCCACAGGGCGGCGGCCGAGGCGCCGGCGCGTGAACATTCCAGGCTGATCTCGCCGAGGTGCAGTTCGGTGGAGGTGAAATAGGTGTAGGGCGAGTCGTGCAGGTAGAAGCGCCCCACCTCGGGGTCGCGGAAGAGGACCGCCCCACAGCCGTAGGGCTGGAGCCCGTGCTTGTGGGGGTCGACGACGACCGAGTCGCACCGCGAGATCGCCCGCCACGGCTCCGGCGTCAGCCCTTCGGGGCCGTCGGCACCCGCGAGCAGGGTGAAGAAACCACCGTAGGCGGCGTCGACATGGATACGGACGCCGTGATGCTCTGCGAGGGGAACGGCGTCGTGGATCGGGTCGACGGCCCCGAGCCCGGTCGTGCCGGCGGTGAGGACGACCGTGCCCACCCGGCCGGTCCGCAGGAGGGCCTCCAGCGCGTCGAGGTCCATACGGCCCCGGTCGTCCGTGGGGACGGGATGGCCCTCCATGCCCAGGACGCGGCACATGCGGCCGTGGGTGTAGTGGGCGTCCTGGCTGTAGGCGATGCCCCGTCCGGGATGAAGCTCCCGGGCGACGAAGAGGGCTTCGAGGTTGGCGATCGTACCGCTGGTGGTGAGGTGCCCGAGGTGGGTGTCGTAGCCGAACATCGCGGCGAGTTGTGTGACGACCTCCCGTTCCATGCGAGCAGTGGCCGGACCACCGTCCAGCGCGTGGTTGTTGGGGTTGATCAACATGGCGGTGAGGTAGCCGACCACGGCCGCGGGGTGCGGGGGCTTGAGCATCTGGCCCACGTAGGTCGGGTGGAAGAAGGGGTAGTTGTCCTGCAGCCGGCCGGTGAACTCCTCGAAGGCGGCGGCGAAGCGGTCGTCGTCGATCTGGAGCGCCGAGTGCGGTTGGTAGGGGCCGAAGGTGTCGGCCCACTCCTGTATCGCGTGCGTGGCTCGGCCGAGCCAGTGCTGCAGGTCCACTGCTCTCCCTCTCTCCGGCTGCTGCGGGGTTCGCACACCATAGAGCTTTGTTGACTGGTCAGCAATTGATTGATCAGTAATTGAGTTGTCGGTAGATGATGCGGCAGTAGACTCCCCCGGCAGGTGCAGGAAGGGGCGACAAGCGAGAGGACGCACGCAGGTGGATGCCGCGACCCGACGGGGCGACCAGGCAGCCCGCGCTGCCAACAGCCGACTCGTGCACGACTTCGGGCTGCTGATCAAGGCCGCCACCCGTCTGGAACAGCGCATCGACACCGCCCTGCGGCAGGACTGCGGGATCGGGCACACGATGTTCGAGGTCCTCATCCGGCTCTGCCGGCAGCCGGGCGAAAAGGTCTCGCAGCGCGCGCTCGCCGACGACCTCACCCTCACCAGCAGCGGTATCACGCGCCTGGTGGACCGCATGGAGGAGGCCGGTCTGGTCCGCCGTGTGCCCTCTCCCGAGGACCGCAGAAGCGTCCTGGTGGAACCGACCGACCAGGGTTGTGCCGTGTTCCTCCGGGCCGTGGATGTTCACGCACGTGTCGTCGAGCGGTACTTCGTCACGCCTGTACCCCGCGACGACTACACCCGGCTGACCGACTCGCTGCACGAAATCCACCAGGCACTGCGCGACGGCACCGACTGAATCGCCGTGTCGCGGGTGGCGCTCCGCTTGCCGCGCGAGCGGAGCGCCACCGGGCGCAATCCAAGGGATCATGGTGTGCGGAACGCCAGTCGTCACCCACAACACATCCAGGCCACGTGCCCCCGTCTTGAGGAGCCCCCGCGCATGACCTTCCGCGTCGAGCCGATCACCCGTGAAGAACACCTTGCGTACGTCGCCTCCCGGCCGTCCGCGAGCCACATGCAGGTGCCGTCGTGGGGTGAGGTGAAGCCGGACTGGAAGGCGGAGAGCCTGGGATGGTTCGATGCGCAGGACCGGCTGGTCGGTGCAGGTCTCGTGCTCTACCGGCCGGTGCCGAAGCTCAAGCGGTACCTCGCCTATCTGCCCGAAGGGCCGGTCATCGACTGGTCCACGCCCGACCTGGAGGAGTGGCTGCGCCCGCTGCTCGCCCGACTCAAGGCGCAGGGTGCGTTCTCGGTGAAGATGGGCCCGCCGGTCGTCGTGCGGCGCTGGGACGCGGACGCGGTCAAGGCCGCCATCGCCGACCCGGCCGCCCGGCGCCTTCGGGATGTGGAGGCCACCGCGTACGAGCCGCGCGCCTTCGACATCGCCGACCGGCTGCGCCGTATGGGCTGGCAGCAGACCGAGGCAGGCGGCGAGGACGGCTTCGCCGCGGGACAGCCGCGCTATGTCTTCCAAGTCCCGCTGGGGGGACGCTCGTTGGAGGAGGTCCACCGGGGACTCAACCAGCAGTGGCGGCGCAACATCAAGAAGGCCGAGAAGGCCGGCGTCCACGTCGTGCGTGGTGGCCCGCAGGATCTGCCCGCCTTCTACACGCTGTACGTCGAGACCGCCGAGCGCGACCGGTTCATCCCGCGCCCGCTCGCCTACTTCCAGCGCATGTGGGACGCGCTGGCGGCTGAACATCCCGACCGGATGCGGCTCTACCTCGCCCACCACGACGGGGACGTCCTGGCCGCCGCCACCATGCTCACGGTGGGTGAACACGTCTGGTACTCCTACGGTGCCTCCACCAGCCGCAAGCGCGAAGTGCAGCCCAACAACGCCATCCAGTGGCGGATGCTGTCGGATGCCCATCAACTCGGCGCGTCCGTTTACGATCTGCGTGGGATCACGGACACCCTGGAGGAGTCGAACCATCTCCTGGGACTACTTCGCTTCAAGGTCGGCACCGGCGGCCAGGCCGTCGAGTACCTCGGCGAGTGGGACTACCCGCTCAATCGCGTGCTGCACAAGGCGCTCGACCTCTACATGGCGCACCGTTAACCCGCGGGGGAGGGCGCGTTCTGATCAGGCGAGGTCCGTCAGGTCCTCCGCGAACACCTGGGACAGGGGCTGCGGTCCAACGTACTGCTGGCAGTTGCACTGGCCGGTCTCGTAGCGCAGCGGCTTCTTGTTCTCGTCCCAGGCCGTCGGCACCTCGACGCGCTCGTGGCAGCGGCCCTGCTTGTCGTGCTTGGCGAGGTGGTGCGTGCATCCGCACACGGGCTCCGGCGGCTTGTGCGCCGCTTGGAGGGCCAGACGTTCCTGCTTCGCCGCCTCCAACAACTGGAGTTTGCGCTCATGCCGGTTGCGCAAAGCGGTGCGGACGTTGTCGGCCACCCACGCGAAGCCACCCGTCCAGAAGACGATGAGAACCCACCAGATCCAGTGCACCCGCTGCCCCTTCCCCCTGTTCCGCTGTGGGTCAGCATAGACGGCTCATTCATGGGCGCCTTGCGGTCGTGGCCGGAATGTCCCGCACCGGTCTGCGGCACTGGGTGCCGCAGACCGGTGCGGGACGGAAGCCTGGTACTCGCCCACTACCAGCGCCGACGGATCCGACGCACTGTCACTGGTAGTCGTTGGTGGCGATGCGCGCCTTGTACGTCACCGCGCCGGTGCCGCAGTTGCGATTGCCGCCGGACGGGTAGAAGTGCACATCGGGGCCGCCGAAGGAGCTGTTGCTGCCGGTCGGCACCCCGGCCCACACGTACTCCCCGGACGAGTGACGCACGATCGACTTCACATGGCGGTAGTTGCCCAGGACCTTGTCCACCGGTGTGACCTTCAGCGTCCGCTTGTCCAGCGCGTACACATGGTTGGTGTCCGTCAGCAGCAGCCGGTGCTTGTCGGTGTAGTCGGGTTGCAGGTCGTGACCGTTGCCGGCGATCCGGATGGCCGTGGCGACCTGCTTCAGCGATATGCCACGGTAGGTACCGTTGACCTGGTACCGACGCACCTCCGTGCGCCCGATGGCCCACAGCAGTTTGTACAGCGGGTCCCACAGCACCCCGTGCGCCTCCTGGAGGGCGTAGGAGCGGATGTACCCGAGGGAGGCGATGTGCTTGTCCTTCGGGCCGTAGAGATGGAGGCTGCCGTTCGGTCGCGGCTTGTCCGCCGCGGGCCGGGCCGTGCCCGCCCCCGCCACGATCACCGCGCCGCAGCCCGGCACCCGCTCGATGCTGTGCGGGTAGTTGGTCACCGCGTGCGACCACAGCAGCTTCTTGTCCTGCTTGCGGTAGATGCCGACCCGGCCCTTGGAGGGGCTGTCACCCGCGGCCACCAGTACCAGGTCGCCATCCGTGGAGATGTGTCGATAGCGCGCCTCCAGGACGTCGCCCCAGCCCGGCCGCAGCTCCCACTTGACATAGGGGCTGGTGAAACTCGGCGCGCTGCGGTCGAACTCCATCACCCGATTGTTGGCCCCGTCCACCCGCGTCACCAGCACGCGGTACGAGGCTGTGGCGGCCTCGGCCGTCCCCTCGAGCAACGGTGCTCCCATCGGCACCGCCATCGCTCCGGCGGCCGCCGCGCGCAACAGGCTCCGTCTCTCCATCAGTCGTCCCCCTCCGGTTCGGGGACACCCGGCCGGGCGCCCCCGAACCGGAGACGGGAACATCGGTGGAGGGGTTCCCTCCGTCTGCCCAGCACCTCCGGCCCCTCAGACCAGCGATACGCACGACGAGACCACCGTCCCCGCCGCCGGCCCTCCGGGGCACAGCGGCCGCAGCTCGTTCCGGCCTCAGCGGCTCACGGCAGTCTCCCGCCCCACACGCGACAACTTCTGAGGATTGCGCACGTGGTAGAGGCCGGTGACCTGGCCCTTCTCGATCCGCACTGCCAACACGCCGTCGATCTCATCGTCGAGTCGAACGAGCAGCCCCGGGCCGCCGTTGACCTCTACTGGCTCGAACGACCATCCGACGTCGCGCTTGTACCAGCCGTCGGCCAGCAAACGAGCCACCTTGCCGGCCCCCACGACGGGGCGCAGCAGAGCATGTTTGATTCCGCCGCCGTCGCTCAGGGCGACGACATCCGGCGCGAGGAGGTCGAGCAGGCCCTGCAGGTCGCCGGTTTCGACCGCTCGTCGAAAGGCGTGGAGTGCGGCTCGGGCCTCGGCCGGGGATACGGTGCCGCGTGGTCGGCGCGCGGCGACGTGTGACCGTGCTCGATGGGCGATCTGGCGCACGGCGGCGGGGGTCTTGTCGACGGCTTCAGCGATGTCGTCGTACTCCAGGTCGAACACCTCGCGCAGTACGAACACCGCCCGCTCGGTCGGCCCCAGCGTCTCCAACACCAGCAGCATCGCGGTCGAGACGCTGTCGGCCAACTCGACATCCTCGGCCACATCAGGCGCGGTCAGCAACGGCTCGGGCAACCACGGCCCGACGTAGGACTCCTTACGCCGACCGAGCGCACGCAGCCGGTCCAGCGCCTGCCGAGTGACGATCCGCACCAGGTAGGCGCGCTCCTCGCGCACCGTGTCGAGGTCGACGCCCACCCACCGCAGCCAGGTCTCCTGAAGGACGTCTTCGGCGTCGGTGGCCGAACCGAGCATCTCGTAGGCGACGGTGAACAGCAGGTTTCGGTGGGCAATGAACACCTCGGTGGCGGAGTCCACGGAGTCCACGGAGTCCACGGAGCCCACGGCGTCGGGGGAGTCCGCGGCGTCCCTGTGGTCGGCGCGATCGAGCGGCTCGGCCGGGTGCGTGGTTCGTTCGCTGCGCTCACTCATGCCCGGCTCCCGCCTGTTCGTCCTCAGCACTGCCACACGCACAAGACGCCGGTTCCAGCCGCTTTGTGACATCCCCGAGCGGTGGCCCACGTCACATGACCAATCTGTCACAAGGCCCGGGACGCCGGCGTCTCGTGTTCGTCAGGACGCCGCGTGGACGATCCGGGTGGCGTGCAACACCACGAGTCGAGTTCGAGAGGGGGACGACCTCGCCGTGTCCGGACACCTCGCCCCAATCGTTCGACGGGACATCGCACCGAACTGCGAGTTCGGCGTGGCGCGTCACATTCCGGGCGGTTGTGACGTCGTACCAGTCAAACACCGTTGCGCACCCAGGAAGGGCACAGGAGTGGCTCAACTCCCAACCTCGACACGGACGGAGTCGACCATCGGCCGCCCGCCCGACGAAGTCCCGGCACCCGGTCTCGCTCGTCCCGTCCGGCGCTGAGCGGCATAGCCGCCGACGCGCCACACGGTGCCGCCAGCGCGGCGCCGACCCACCGCAGTCGACCCGAACCGACCCCGAGCACGTAGAAGGCAGCCCGAAACATGGCCGACACAGCCCTGCCCAAGAGGGGCACCGAACGCCCCGTCAACTCCGGCATATCCCTGGACAAGAGGGGAGGCTCCCCGCCGCCTCCCGATCCCCGCCGCTGGTGGGGCCTGGTGGTCATCGCCCTCGCCCAGCTGATCGTGGTGCTGGACATGACCATCGTCAACATCGCCCTGCCGTCCGCCCAGCGGGACCTCGGCATGACCGACGGCAACCGGCAGTGGGTCATCACCGCCTACACCCTCGCCTTCGGTGGCCTGCTGCTGCTCGGTGGCCGCATCGGCGACCTGTTCGGACGCAAGCGCAGCTTCATCACCGGCCTCATCGGCTTCGCCGGTGCCTCCGCGCTCGGCGGCGCCGCCACCGGCGCCGGCATGCTGTTCACGGCCCGAGCCCTGCAGGGCGTCTTCGCCGCGCTGCTGGCCCCGGCCGCGCTGTCCCTGATGACCACGACTTTCACCGACCCGCGCGAACGCGGCAAGGCCTTCGGCGTGTTCGGCGCCATCGCCGGCGCCGGCAGCGCCATCGGCATGCTGATCGGCGGCTTCCTGACCGAGTACCTGAACTGGCGCTGGTGCCTGTACGTCAACGCCCCGGTGGCCGCCCTCGCGGTGATCGGCGCGATCGTGATGCTCAAGGACCCCGGCCGCAGGAGCGGAGCCCGGCTGGACATCCTCGGTGCCGTGTTGGGCACCGCCAGCGTGCTGTCCATCGTCTACGGCTTCAGCGAGGCCGAGTCCCGCGGCTGGGGCGACACCCGGGTGCTGACCCTGCTGTTCGGCGGCGTGGTGGTCCTCGGGTTCTTCTCCCTGCGGCAGAGCCGCGCCCGGACGCCGCTGCTGCCCCTGCACATCGTCAAGGACCGCCAGAGGGCGGGCGCCTACCTGACGATGGCCCTGGTCACCATCGCCATGTTCGGCGTCTTTCTGTTCCTGACCTACTACCTGCAGGTCATCAAGGGCTGGTCGCCGCTGAGGACCGGTGTGGCCTACCTGCCGATGACCGCCTGCATGATCATCGGTTCCACGCAGATCTCGGCGCGGCTGCTCCAGAAGGTACCGACCCGAGCGCTGATCATGCCGGGCCTGACGCTGGCCGCCGGTGGCCTGACCTTCCTGGCCTCCATGGACGTCGACGCCACCTACGCCAGCCACGTCCTGCCTGGCATCTCCATGATGGGCCTCGGCATGGGCGTCACCTTCATGGCGGCCATCTCCACGGCCACCAGCCGCGTAGCCCCGCACGAGCAGGGGGCGGCCTCGGCGACCCTCAACACCATGCAGCAGGTAGGCGGGTCGGTCGGCACCGCGCTGCTCAACACGATCGCGGCCAGCGCGACCACGGGCTGGCTGACGGACCACCGGGTCAACCCCGCCCAGCGGACGCCGCAGGTGAAGGCCGCACTGGCGGAGGCGACGGTGCACGGCTACTCCGTGGCGACCTGGATCTCCGCGGGCATCATGCTGCTGGCCGCGGTGGTCGCGGGCGTCTTCATCAACGCCAAGGCGCCGGGCCGGCAGGCCGACGCGGCGGTGGGCCCGGCGGACGGTGACCGCGAAGCCGGACCCGTCCAGGCGTCGGTCCATGCGGCCTAGAAGGCATGATCCAGGGGTCTGGTCCCGCCGCGTGAGTGGCGGGACCAGACCCTTTGATGTCGGTGATGGCCGCAACGGGTCGGGGAGACGGTGGGGCCTCGGCCTGACGTGTGGGAGACCTGCCGAGCGCGAGCTGTGTTGATCAGCGATCGGTGAGCTCCGCGAGTCTGCGGACGAGTGTGGCTCGCTCCGGTTCGTTGCCGACGAGGTCGAGGGCGGCCCGATAGGCAACGGTCGCCTCGGTGGTGCGGCCCAGTCTTCTCAGCAGATCGGCCCGTGCCGCGGGTAGCAGGTGGTAGCCGCGCAGTTCCTCGGCTTCGGTGAGGTCGTCCAGCAGGGCGAGTCCCGCCTCGGGGCCGTCACGCATGGCGATGGCCACGGCCCGGTTCAGTGCGACGAGCGGGGACGGCTCGATCCGGAGCAGCACGTCGTAGAGCGCGACGATCTGCGGCCAGTCGGTCGTCTCGAAGCTGGTCGCCTCGTCGTGCAGCGCCGCGATCGCCGCTTGCACCGCGTACGGTCCGGCGCCGGCACCGGTGAGGGCCTGCACGACAAGCCGCTGCCCCTCGGTGACGAGGTCGGTGTCCCACAGAGCGCGGTCCTGCTCTTCGAGCAGCACCTGGCTTCCCGCGGCGTCGATCCTGGCCGCGCGCCGGGCGTCGGTGAGAAGGAGGAGCGCGAGCAGCCCGGTCACCTCTCGTTCTCGGGGGAGCAGCCGGTGCAGGATCCGGGCGAGGCGGACGGCTTCCTGGGCCAGGTCGGGGCGGAGTAGGTCGTTGCCGGAGCTGGCGGCGTACCCCTCGGTGAATATGAGGTAGACGACCCGCAGCACGCTGGGCAGCCGCGCGGGCAGTTCGTCCAGCCCCGGAACGCGGAACGGGATGCGCGCACTGCGGATCTTGCGTTTCGCGCGCACGATGCGCTGGGCCATCGTCGCGGTGGGCACCAGGAATGCCCGGGCGACCTCGGGTGTGGTCAGGCCCGCGAGGAAACGCAGTGTCAGCGCGGTCTGCGCCTGCGGTGAGAGCGCGGGGTGGCAGCAGGTGAAGAACAGTTGCAGCCGTTCGTCGGGAATGTCGTCGAAGCCGGGCTCGGCAGGGACCGCGACAGCGGCCCGGTCACTCTCCACCTGGAGCAGTGCCAGCCGCTGCGCGTACGCGCGATCGCGCCGGATCCGGTCGATGGCCTTGCGGCGTGCCGTGGTGAGCAACCACGCCAGTGGTTTGTCCGGCACGCCGTCGACCGGCCACCGCTCCAGCGCGGCCTCGATCGCGTCCGAGGCGGTCTCCTCGGCCAGGTCGAGGTCCGCGAACCGGGCTGCGAGCAGGGCGAGCAACCGGCTCCGGTCTTCGCGGAACACCGCCTCCACGGAGCGGGCCGCTCGCTGCTCGTTCAAGACTGGTCCGGCTCCCAGACCGTGCGGACCTCGACGGTGCCGTACCGGGCCCCGGGGCACCGAGCCGCCCAGTCGAGCGCGGCGTCCAGGTGGGGAACATCGATCAGGTAGTAGCCGCCGACGATCTCCCTGGTCTCGGCGAACGGACCGTCCGTCACGACCCGCTCACCGTTCACGCGGACGCGTACGGTGGTCGCGTTCGAGTTGTCCAGGGCGTTGCCGTCGAGCTTGACGCCGGCATCGGAGACGGCCTTGTCGAACACCATGAACTCTTCCACGGTCGGCCCTTCGGCCGGCTGCTCCTCGGTGGAGTCGGGCGAGGCGGTGTTGATCAGCAGCAGGTACTTCACGGTGCGCTCCTCGTGCATCGGGTTGGTTGCGCAGGTATGACGAACGGCCGGAAGGAGAATCGACAGTACGACCGGAGAATCTTTTCGTGAATGTGGGGGAGAGCGGGCGCGGCTGCGCCAAAGCGCCATCATTTCCTCGTCGGGGCGTCCGAGTCGCGCAGAGGCCGCGCCCCGCCCGGAAGCTCCGGACGCCCCCCTGTTCACGGTCGCCCGGGATGCGAACCACCCGAATCTGATGAAACTCTGATAGGAGTCATCGCTGCCCGGCTTCCTGCGCCGGTTCAGCCGCCGGAACCTGCAGACCGCCCAAATCGCCCGGGACACAAGAGTTGCGGCCCGCTTTCGATCGGCCGTCCGCCGGCCCGCCGGACGCGTCCCGTCGGCTCGACACCTCCGCACCAGGACCAACACCGTTCGCGATTTTTTGCCCGATCGAGGTGGTACCCGTGGATCTCAGGATGTCGATCGAAGACCGGGAAGAGTTCCTCGCCGGCCTTCACGTGGGAATCCTGGGGGTGAACGATCCACGGCACGACGGTGGGCCGTTGATGGTTCCGCTCTGGTATTCCTACCGGCCCGGGGGTCTGGTGGCGATCGAGACCGGGCGGAAGACGCTGAAGGCCCGCCTCATCCGCGACGCCGGGCGGTTCAGCCTCTGCGTGCAGGACGAGAAGGCCCCGTACCGCTACGTGAGCGTGGAGGGGCCGGTGGTGGGCGTCGAGGACCCGCTGCCCCCGGCCGAGCGCGAGGCACTGGCGCACCGGTACCTGGACACGGACACCGCGACGGCATACCTGGCGGCCAACCACGAGCAGTTGGCGGACGACATCCTCATCCGGATGCGGCCCCAGAGATGGAGGACGGCCGACTTCTCCGCCTTCGCCGCGGAGTTCGACACCTAGCCTCCGGGCAGCAGGTGGAACACGTGCGGCAGAGACGACGGGACGCCCCGATGGTCACTGACACGACGACGCCTCCGGTGGCGGTGGCTTGGAACGCCGGGACGGGGCCGTATCCGCGCGATCGCTGTCTGCACGAGCTCTTCGACGCCCAGGCGGAGCTCCGCCTTCGGGCGACCGCTTGCGTACAGGACGGCCGCAGCATCAGCTACGGCGACCTCAAGGCCCGCTCCGACGCGCTGGCCGCCCGGCTGCTCGGTTCCGGGGTGCGGCACGGCGACGGGGTCGGCGTGTGCGGAAGCCGGTCGCCGGAAGCGCTCGTCGCCTTTCTGGGCATCCTCAAGGCCGGTGCGGCGTACGTCCCGCTCGACGACTCCTCACCGCCAGGCCGGCTGCAGTCGATGGCCGAGGACGCCGGGGTGCACACCGTGGTGACGCTGCCCGGCAGTGTCTGCCGCATCCGGCGCGTGCGTACCCGCCTCGAGGTGGGCGGGTCGGTTCCGACCGCGCCGCTCGCGGTCCCGCAGGCCGGGGTACTCCCCGGGGACTGCGCCTATGTGATGTTCACCTCCGGCTCGAGTGGCCGTCCCAAACCGGTGGCGATCCCGCACTGCGGCGTGGTCCGGTTGGCCGCCTCCGATCTGGTGTGGCAGCGGCCGCGGCCCGGGGAGCACGTGCTGCACGCGTACGGCCTGTCCTCGGACGCCTCCACGATCGAGATCTGGTCCTCGCTGCTCGCCGGTGCCTGCGTGGTGATCGCCGATCAGGAGGAGCTGCTGTCACCGGCCGCCCTCGAATCCCGGCTGCTGTCGGAGCGGGTCAGCATCGCCTATCTGACCACGGGAGTGTTCCACCACATAGGGCGCACCAGGCCGTCGGCGCTGCGGTCGCTGCGGTTCGCCTCGGCCGGCGGAGAGGCGATGGACCCCGAGCTGGCCCGGGCGATACTGGCCGCCTGTCCGGACACCACCGTGGTCAACTTCTACGGTCCTACCGAGAACAGCGTGGTCTCCACCGCACACCTGGTGCACGACGTGCCTCCCGGAGCGACGGCGGTGCCGATCGGCCGTCCGCTGGAGAACTCCACCTGTTACGTGGTGCGGGCGGACGGCACGCTCGCGGACGTCGGTGAGGAAGGCGAACTCCTGGTCGGCGGGGACGGGCTCGCACTGGGGTACCTCGGCGACCCCGAGCTGACCGCAGAGCGCTTCGTCGACAACCTCTTCGAGCCCGGTACGCGGCTCTACCGCACCGGTGACCGGGTGGTCCGGCGCGCGGACGGCGTACTGGAGTACCGGGCGCGGGTGGACCGGCAGATCAAGCTGCGCGGGTACCGCATCGAGCCGGACGAGATCGAGACGCGGCTGCGGGCGGACGATGCGGTCGGCGAGGCCGTCGTCGAACTGGAGGGCGACAGCCTGATCGGGTACGTGACACCGGCGCGGCCCGGCCGGGCGCTGCCGGTGGACCGCATCCGCGGCACTCTTGCCGCATGGCTGCCACCGGCCGCGGTGCCCGCGCGGCTGGTGCAGGTGGCGCAGTTCCCGGTGACCGCGGCGGGCAAGGTCGACCGCGCCCGGCTGCGCGGGCTGGCGGCCACCGAGACGGCGACCGAGACGGCCACCGTCCGGGTGCCCAGGGAGCGCCCGGGGCCCGGCGCGCAGGACTCGCCGGCGCAGGTGTGGCAGACCGTGCTGGGCGTGCGCCCGGCACCCGGTGACAGCTTCTTCGACATCGGCGGCGACTCCCTGCTGGCAGCCGAGGTCGTCACTCGCACGCTGGCCGCCTATGACCTCGACGCCCGGCACGGCCGCACCCTGATCCACAGCCTGCTGCGCTCGCCCACGCTGGAGGATTTCACCGCCGCCGTCGCCGCCCTCACCACTGTCCAGGACCGGTGGCAGGCCGGAGGGGCTGCCGACACCGACGCTGTGGACTTCCGTGCCGAAGCGCGGTTGGGCTCCATCCTGCCGCCGCGGCACGGTCAGAAGCCCGACTGGCAGCACCCCTCGGAGGTGCTGCTGACGGGTGCTTCCGGCTTCCTCGGAGCCTTCCTGCTGGATCGGCTCCTGCGCCGCACCGACGCCCGTGTGCACTGCCCGGTGCGCAGTCGGGACGGTGCGCACGCCCGGCAGAAGGTGATGCGGAACCTGGCCCGCTTCGACCTCGCCACCACGGAAGCCGCCGACCGGATCCTGTGCTTCCCCGGGGACCTCGCCGAGCCCGGCCTCGGCCTGGAACCAGGCCACGCCGAGGAGCTCGCCGACGCCGTCGACCTCGTGATCCACTCGGCCGCGCAGGTCAACTTCCTCTACCCCTACGAGGCGCTGCGCCGCGCCAATGTGGAGGGCACCAGGCAGCTCGTACGTCTGGCTGCCGGGCGTGCCGTGCCCATGCACTTCTTCTCCACCATCGCGGTGCTGGCCGGTTTCGGCACCGCCGGCGTACGGCACGTGGACGAGGACCTGCCGCTGGATCACGCCGA
The DNA here is from genome assembly GCF_053599115.1 of Streptomyces sp. NPDC001020. Taxonomy (NCBI): domain Bacteria; kingdom Bacillati; phylum Actinomycetota; class Actinomycetes; order Kitasatosporales; family Streptomycetaceae; genus Streptomyces; species Streptomyces sp. NPDC001020. The sequence continues at coordinate 232,257 of NZ_JBSFLQ010000007.1, forward strand.
CCAGCTCACGATGGGCTACGCCGAGAGCAAGTGGGTGGCCGAAGGGGTGCTGCGCGATGCCGCGGACCAGGGGCTGCCGGTCGCGGTCTACCGGCCGTACGAGATCACCGGTGACCGGCACACCGGCGCATGCAACACCGACACCGCGATCTGCTCGCTGTTCAAGACGATCACCGAGACGGGGCTGGCCCCCGACATCCCGCTGCCGCTGGACTTCGTCCCGGTGGACTTCCTCACCGAGGCGGTGGTGCACATCGCCACCGCGCACCGCGCCACCTGCCGGACCTACCACATGACCAACCCCCGCCCGGCGACGCTGACCGACATGCTCGACCGGATGGACGCGGGCGGCCACCGCATCCACCGGCTTCCCTACGAGGAGTGGGTGGGCGAGCTCGTCCGCCATGTCGCGCAGCACCCCACGAGCCCCACCGCACCGTTCGTCTCGTTGTGCGTGGACCGATGCAAGCAGGCGGACATGTCCGTCAAGGAGATGTACTTCGAGGGCACCTTCCCGACCGTGGGACGGGCCAACGTCGAGCGTGACCTGGCCACCACCGGCCTGCGCTGCCCGCCCGTCGACGCCGAACTGCTGGACCGCTACCTGGAGTACTTCTACGCCACCGGCTATATCGAGCGCCCGTAGCCGACGCACCCTCGGAAGAGGAGCGAGTATGACCCCACAGTCACCCAGCGCGCCGGTACCCGGCCGTGAGGCAGATGTCCTGGACTTCCCGCTCCCGCCGCCGGGCACGATGGGGCCGCCCGAGAAGTGCGCGCAGCTACGCGAAAGCTGCCCCATGGCCAGGGTCAGGCTGCCGATGGACGCGACCGCCTGGTACGCCACCCGGTACGAGGACGTACGGGAACTGCTCGCGGACCCACGGCTGATCAGGCCGACCATCAACGACTGGCCGCCCCGTCCTGGGCAGGCCACCGACGACGGACCGCGCCTGATCACCATGGCGGAACTGGACGGCCCCCGGCATGCCGTCCTGCGCAGGGCCATAGCCTCGGCGTTCAGTTTCGGAGCCGTCCGGGACCGACTGCCACGCATCCGCGAACTCGCCGAGCACCTGCTGGAGGAGTTCGAGGAAGGCGGCCGGCCCGGTGACCTTGTAGCAGGATTCACCGAACCCTTTCCGCTGCTCGTGCTGTGCGACCTGGTGGGTATCCCCGCCCAGGACCAGGACTGGTTCCTCCCGGTTCTGGACGCGGCCCTCGACGGCATGGTGACCTCCGAAGACGGACACAGGGTCACCGGCCTGCTGCGCGATTACGCGGCCGAGCTGATCGCACAGAAGCGAAGCCGGCCCGGCGACGACGTACTGACCCAACTGGTCCGCGACTGCGACGAAGGAGTGCTGACCCACGACGAGGTGATGGCCTTCGGATTGTCCATGCTCACCGTCGGCTTCGGCATCAGCGGCTTCTTCCTGGCCGACTCGGTGCACACCCTGCTGGCACGGCCGGATCAGTGGGCCCGCCTGCGCGACCACCGCGACCTCATGCCCGGGGCGGTGGAGGAAGTCCTGCGCTACATGCCGGTGATGAACGGCACCGTGCTGCTGCTGGCCACCGAGGACATCGAGGCAGGCGGGCAGACCATCCGCGAGGGCGAAGCCGTCATCCCCGTGCTGGCCTCCGCCAACCGCGACGGAAGTGTGTTCGCCGACGCCGCCCGCCTCGACCTGGGCCGCGCGGACAACCCCCACCTCACCTTCGGCCGGGGAACCCACAACTGCGTCGGCGCCCACCTGGCGCGCGCCGAACTCACCGTCGGACTGGAGGCGTTGTTCGACCGCTTCCCCCGGCTGGGACTGGCCGACGGACAGGAGCCCCTCTGGGACGACCGATCCGTCACCAAGTCACCACTGACCCTCCCGGTCAGCTGGTGAACCGACCCGCAGGCCCCTCACACTCGGACAAGCCCCGACGGCCGAGCCCTCGCGCACGAGCGCACACGACCAGGGGAGGCCCACCCGTGAACACAACGCCGGAACCCGTCATCGACATGCCCCTCCCGCCGCCGGGCACCATGGGGCCGCCCGAGGAATACGGCCGGCTGCGCCAGGAGTGCCCCCTGGCCAAGGTCCGGCTGCCGGTCGGCGCCACCGCCTGGTACGCCACCCGCTACGACGACGTCAAGGAACTGGTCGCCGACTCCCGGCTTATCAGGCCGAGCATCACCGACTGGCCGTCCCGCACAGACCCGGCCCCAGGTGACGAGCCGGGCCTGATCACGATGATGGAACTGGAAGGCCCCCGGCACGCCGCCCTGCGAAGGGCCCTGAGCGAGCCGTTCAGCATCCGGTCCGTCCGGAGTCGGCTGCCGCGCATCCGGCAGTGCGCCGACCGGCTGCTCGATCCGTTCGTCAGCGGCGACCAGCCCGCCGACCTGGTCGTCCGGTTCATCGAGCCCTTCCCCGTCATGGTGATGTGCGATCTGGTGGGCATCCCCTACGAGGACAGCGAGTACTTCCTACCCAAGGCCGACGCCGCGCTCGGAGCCATACTCACCCTGGAGGAGGGCCGCGAGGCCACCTCCCAACTGCACGCCTACATCACCTCGTTGCTGGACCGGAAACGGCGCGAACCTGGTGACGACATGCTCACCAAACTGGTCCGCGGGTGCGAGCACGGCACTCTGGACCCGGAGAGCGCGGTGAGCTTCGGGCTCTCCATGCTGGTCGCCGGCTACCGCACGAGCACCATGTTCCTGGCCGACTCCGTGCTGACCCTGCTGATGCTGCCCGGTGAGTACGCCCGCCTGCGCGACCACCGCGACCTCATGCCCGGCGCCGTGGAGGAACTCCTGCGCTATGTACCGGTGATGAACGGCGTCGTCGTCCTCCAGGCCGTCGAGGACATCGAGTTGCACGGCCGGACGATCCGAGCCGGCGACGCCGTGCTGCCCGTACTCGCAGCGGCCAACCGCGACGGGAGTGTGTTCACCGACGGCGACCGGCTCGACCTGTGCCGCGCGGACAACCCCCACCTCACCTTCGGCCGTGGAGCGCACAACTGCATCGGCTCCCACCTGGCACGGGCCCAGATGACCGTGTGTCTGGAGGCACTGTTCGACCGGCTCCCCGGCCTGCGCCTGGCCGAGGACCACCACCCCATCTGGGAGGACGAGTCCCCGAGCAAGTCACCTCTCACCCTTCCCGTCAGCTGGTGACCGAGGCCGTCGCAGATGCCGTCGGTATTCTGCGGAACATGACCAACTCGCTTACGAGGAATGACGATTCAGCGGTCGCGATAGCCGCGGCACGGGCCGGCGCGGACGTGGTGCGCGCCCTGTACGGCCAGCGGCTCGCCCGTATCGACAAGGGTGCCGGGGACTTCGCCACCGCCGCCGATGTGGACGCCGAGAAGACGATCCTCGACGTCATCCACGCCGCCCGGCCCGGTGACGCCGTGCTCGGCGAAGAGAGCGGGCGGCAGGGTGCCGCGCAGGCCGCGCGCGAGTGGTTGGTGGATCCCTTGTGCGGCACGCTGAACTACGCCGTCGGCAGCATGCTGGTGGCCGTAAACGTGGCGCTGCGCGGCGGTGCGGCGGCGGTGGCGGACCCGTTCAGTGGCGAGATCTTCCACACCGACGGTGACACCGCCTGGGTGCGGCACGACGGTGCCGACGCCCGGCTGGCGCCCACGCCCGCCACCCGACTCGTGGATGTCAACCTCGACCCGCCGTTCCCCAACGCGCCCGGCTTCCGGGCTGTGGAGTTGCTGGCCCACCCCGGGTTCGTCGAGCGGTTCCGTCCCCGGGTCGTGTCCACGACGCTGGCGTTGGCCTGGGTCGCCGCCGGCAAGCGCGCCGCATACGTCACCGACGGCGGCGACCTGTCCGGGAGCGTGCATTTCGCCGCCGGTATCGCTCTGTGCCAGGCCGCAGGCTGTGTGGTCACGGGAATCGACGGCGCCCCTATCGGTCCTGAAGGCCGCGGGCTCGTCGTGGCCGCCGACAGTGAAACCCACCGTCTGCTGATGTCGATGATCCGCGGCTGACGCCTGCGCTGTTCCGGCCTCAACGGGCGGGTCGGCGCAGGACCTCACCCCTTTCTGAGGGCGATCACCTGTGTGATGGCCACTCCGGCCGCCAGGAAGCCCGCGGCCGCGGCGAGCAGGACGCCCGTGGACACCAGGACGTCCGTCGAGTTCGACGCGTGTTGCAGGCGGGTGAGCATGATGTTGACCGGTGAGACGCCCTTGCCCAGCAGCGCGGCCAGCAGGAGCAGCAGGGCGAGGACCAGCGCGTAGCCCTGTCTGCGGAACACCAGCCGTGAGCAGACCAGCCCGATGGTCATTCCGGTGAAAGCACAGGTGAGTTGGGCCTCGGTCCCCAGCGCCAGGTCGGCGAGGCCGGGGGCGTGCGTTCCGAACATCAGCGGCAGCGTCAGGCCTGCCGTCGTCAGCAGCAGGCACCACAGGGTGGCCGTTGCGACCGTGCCGAGCAGGACGCGAAGGTGGCTGCCGGCGTTCACGACGATGATCGAGCGGTGCGACCGGTCCTCGAGACCGACCAGCGCCATGGTCAGCCAGACCGCGCACAGCAACAAGGCCCCGCCCACCGAGGCGTAGGTGGCGGCAAGCGGGCCGGTGTCGCTGCTGGTCAGCACGGCCACCAGGCCGAGGAACAGCAGCAGTGGCGCGAGGTAGCGCTGGGAGAGCAGCAGCACCGAGAACAGGTAGCGGACCAGGGCGATCACAGGGCGGCCCTCCTCATGTCCGCCCGTGGCCCGGGTTCGTCAGCGGTCCCTGTCAGGCCTTCCACCGACCACCGGTGCTGTAGTGCCGTCAGTAGCACGGCATCCGAGTGCTCCCGCCTCACGCGCAGGACGATCGCCTCGCCGCGCCGGGCGGCGTCCACCACGCCCGGCACTTCGTACCAGTTCGCCTCGACCGGTGTGACGCCCGTGGGCGGCTCGGCCAGGACGATCTCGACGACCGAGGCGCGGCCCCCGGCGGGTCGGCCACCGCGCCAGGTGACCTGTCCGTCGTCGATGGCGTAGGCGCCGTCGGCGTGTGTCTCGGTGATCGCCTCGCGGTGGTCGGTGAAGAGCACCGCCCCGCCCTGTGCGGCCACTTCGCCGATGAAGTCGGCCAGGACCCCGTGGGCCGAGGCGTCCAGACCTGACCAGGGTTCGTCCAGGACCAGCAGGTCGGGCTGGATGAGCAGGGCCTGGGCGAGCGCCACCTTCTGCGCGTTGCCCTTCGACAGCGTGCGCAGCGACGCGTTCGGGCCGCCCACCAGGGACAGCCGCTCCAGCAGTTGGTTACCCCGGCTACGGGCGGCGGAAGCGGACATGCCGCGGATGCGTCCCATGTGGGTGAGGTAGGAGGTCGCTGAGACGCGCTCGTGCGCGGTGAAGCGGTCCGGTACGTAACCGATGAGCGGGGGTCGGCCCGACACGGTCCCGGAGGTGGGCCTCGACAGCCCGACGACGATCCTCAGCAGGGTCGACTTCCCCGAACCGTTGCCGCCCACTACCGCGAGGACCCTGCCGGCCGAGACCTGCATGTCTACGTCACGGAGGATCCACCGGCCTCCGCCGTAACGTTTGCTGACCGCCTCGCACCGCAACACTGGGACTCCTCGGTGTGGTCATCCAGGCTCACGCTACTGGATGGGGGCGTCGCGCCGGCGTCCGTGTCAACGCGGCGCGCGCCCCTGTCCAGCAAACGGCGAGAGCACCGGGAAGCGCCGCTCAGGAGCGACGCGGAGTCCGATCAACAGAAGTCGCCTACTCCTTCAGGCCCACCGCCCCGACAGCGTGACCCTGGTCGAGAGCGACTTCCGCCGAGCCGGGGTCCGGGCGCCAGTCGGCAGACCTGACCAGGCCCGGCTCGACCAGACGCAGCCCCTGCAGGAAGCTCCCGATGTATTCGCTCGAGCGCAGGTGGTAGGAGTTGGCGGACTGAGCGTTGTACGCCTCGATGGCCGACTTGAGCTTTTCGTTGGTGTCCGTGCCGTCGCTCAGAGCCACGTAACTGCCCTGTGGCAGAGCGTCAATCAGCTCGGCGACGATCCGCTCCGGCTCCTCGGCGTCCGGGATCTGCCCCATGATGCCGAGCAGGATCAGGCCGATGGGCTGGTCGAAGTCCAACGTGCGTGCCGCCTGGGTGAGGATCTTCTTCGGATCGCGCACATCGGCGTCGAGGTAGGCGCACTCTCCCTCGGGCGTACTGCGCAACAACGCATCGGCGTGGGCGAGGACGATGGGGTCGTTGTCCACGTAGACGACCTTGCTGTCGGGCGCGATGCCCTGAGCGACTTCGTGGGTGTTGTTGGCGGTGGGCAGCCCGGTACCGATGTCGAGGAACTGGCGGATCCCGGCCTCGCCCGCCAGGAACCGTACCGACCGCACCAGGAAGGTCCGCTGTTGGCGTGCGATCTCTGCGATTTCGGGGAACGTCCGCAGGATCACGTCGCCGGTCTCGCTGTCCACCGGGTAGTGGTCCTTCCCGCCGAGCAGGTAGTTCCACACGCGCGCCGAGTGGGGTCGATCGGTCTGCAGTCTGCTGTGCCAGTCGCTTCGATCAGTCATGGGTAGAGCATTGCACACAGCAATCATGACTTGATCAACTCCCTTGCCGCCGGACCGTCGTTGTTCGCCTGTAGCGGCAGCCGCAGTGATCCCTTGATGGGTGTTTCAAGCCCGGCCTAACATCCCGTCATGCCCGAAATCGTGCTCTCAACGGGAACCATCTCTTACGACGACACCGGCGGCGACGGCCCGGTCGTGGTCCTTCTGCACGGGCTGGTCCACGATTCGACCGTGTGGCGTAAGGTCACCGCCGACCTGCGGACCGGCCACCGGGTGATCGCCCCCACCCTTCCCTACGGCTCCCACCGCAGGGCCATGGACCAGCCGCCCACCCCCGACCGCGTCATCGATCTGATCGGGGAGTTCCTCGACCGGCTCGACCTGACGGACGTCACCCTTGTGGAGAGCGACTGCGGCCGTGTCCAGACGGTCGCGGCCCGGCACCCCGAGCGGCTGGCCCGGCTTGTCCTGATCTCCTGCGAGGCCTTCGACAACTATCCGCCCGGCCTGCCCGGCAAGATGATCGTCGCGGCCTGCAAGGTGCCCGGTGCGCTGCAACTCATGGTCCGGATCCTCGGCCTCAAGCCGCTGCGCCGGCTGCCCGTCGGCATCGGTGCCCTCACCAAGCGCCCCGTGCCGGACGAGATCGTCGACGGCTGGCTGCGTCCCCTGCGTACCGACCCGGCCGTCCGGCGCGACTTCCGCCACTACAACACACACATCCGCAGGACCGAACTGGTCGAGGCCGCCGAGGGGCTGAGGAAGTTCGACAAGCCGGCGCTGGTCGTCTGGGCGTCCGAGGACCTGATGATGCCCCGCGCCCACGGCCGCCGCCTCGCCGAGCTTCTGCCACAGGGGCGGCTGGTGGAGATCGAGGGCACCCGGACTCTGATCGCGGAGGATCAACCGGAGCGACTCGCCTCCGTACTGCGGGAGTTCGTCGCGCGGAACTGACCGCAACGGCCTGTCAGGAGCCGCACAAGAATCTGCTGAGTGCGCTGGTACAAGTGTGAGTGGGGCCGCCGGCCCGGATCAAAGCCGCAGGAGGTCGAACGGGACACCCCGCCACAGCGCCCGTACGGCGGAGGCGTCGTCGTCGGCCAGGTGATCGTCCGGAGCGGCCCAGACCCGCACAGGGGTGGCCTCGGCGGTGACCGCGGGCCAGCCCGGGTCACCACAGGCCGCGAAGTCGGACCATGCGCGAAGCATGCGCCCGGACAGGGCCCGGTCCTGTGCGTCGGGGATGCCTCCGATGAGGAAATCGGCGCCCTGCGCGTCCAGGTTGCCGAACGCGAACGGGATGTCGGCGGTGTGCCAGGGCCTGATCTCACCGCCCGGAGTGACACGTCTGCGGGCGAAACGGGAGAGATACGCTCGGCCACCGGCTCTCGCGTGGCACTCGGCAAGCCGACTGCTGTACTCGCCGAACTGCGAGTCGCCGAGGAGCGCGAGGTATCGGTCGAGCACCGGCGCATCGGGCATCAGTGCCCTGTATCCAGAGAGCAAACGGGCGGGGAGACGGAGGGCTTCGGCGAGGTCCGCGAGTTCCGTCTCCGAGGTGACCTCCCGTACTCCTCCGACCTCGTGCAGGAACCAGTACTCTTCCAGGGTGTGGCACACCAGGAGGTCCACGTCACGGGATGCGCCGGCGGCCAGCGCGGAGAGAGGATCCACGGGCAGCACGTCGCCGTCGACGACAGGCTGGAAAACCACCGGGTCGAATGCCTGGATCGCCGTTACGGGGTCGTCGGCGCACTGTTCGGCGACCTTGTCGGAGGCGGTCACCAGTTCCTGCGGCGAGGCGGACAGCAGGCCGTCGCCCGTCGGGGCCACCCCGGCCTCGGCCGCGATCCTCGACGTGAGCGCCGCGGCGACCTCAACCGCGAAGAAGGCATTGGGCACGCTGTGGGCGATGGCCCTTCGGAACAGCCCACGCGCCTGCTCCATGGCCATCAGGCAGGCGATGGATCCCGCTCCTGAGGAGTGCCCGGCGACCGTGACGTTGTCGGGATCGCCACCGAACGCGGCAATGTTCTCCCGAACCCAACGCAACGCGGCCGCCTGGTCGAGCAGCCCCCGGTTGTCGGGAAAACCCGGCACATGACCGAAGCCCTCGAAGCCGACCCGGTAGTTGCAGCTGACCACGACCAACCCGGTACGGGCGAGCGCCGTGCCGTCAAAGTCGGGCTGAGCGGAGGAACCGAAGGTGTACGCGCCTCCGTGGATCCAGAACAGCACCGGCAGCGGCTTGTCGGCGCGCGGTCGCACCCACACGTTGACGGTGAGAATGTCCTCGTCCCCGGGGTGCCACACCGGCGAACCGGGCAGTTCCGCCGACTGCGGAGCGATGGGCCCGAAACTCGTGCAGTCTCGCGATGCGCTCCAGCCGTGAACAGGCTGCGGCTCACGGAAACGGTTGGGGCCGAAGGGCGCGGCGGCGTACGGGATACCGAGGACGGCTGTCACGCCGTCGCCCAACCGCCGGCCCCGCACATGGCCGCTGGTCGTCCGGAAATCCGACTCTGCCCACGACTTGTCATCCATATGCCGCAAGCCTTCCACAGTCTCTTGCCGCATCGCGAGCGACTTGTTGGTCCCGAGCCGTGGCTGGACTCTGAGCCACGGGGCCCGAGAGAACCACCTGGCGCGCGTGCCCGCCTCACCATCCGGGCGGTACGCGACCCCGACAAGCCTCGCCTCTGGACGACGGGCTGACGCGGGCGGGAGAGGCAGATCGCTTTCGGATGGCTCACACTCTGCCGAAGTGTCTTGTCGGAGGGGTGTAGCAGCCAACACCAACACGGCAAGGAGATCAGCATGGAAGCTCGTTTCGACTACCGCAGCAACCCGGTCGGGACCAAGGTCATGAAGTACATCGTCTCGGCGAGCAAGGTCGTGTGGGACTCGACGCTGCCGGCCACGACGAGGCAGCTGGTGGAGATCCGCGTCAGCCAGATCAACGGCTGCGCGCACTGCATCGACATGCACACCAAGGACGCCGCACACGCCGGGGAGACCTCGGTGCGTCTCAACCTGGTCGCGGCCTGGCGGGAGGCCACGGTCTTCACCGAGGCCGAGCGGGCCGCCCTGGAACTGGCCGAACAGGGCACCCGCATCGCCGACGCCGCGGGCGGCGTCACCGACGAGGCCTGGGCGAACGCCGCCAAGCACTACGACGAGGACCAGCTCGCCGCCCTGGTGTCCCTCATCGCCATCATGAACACCTGGAACCGCTTGAACGTCATCACCCAGCAGCCCGCCGGCGACTACCAGCCCGGCCAGTGGGGATAGCGACACCGCTTCGCGGCAAGCACGAGGACCAGGGAACGGTGCATTCCGCCGGACGGTCTGCCCGTCCTGCTTCGAGTAGGGGCCCCTGCTCACCGCACCGGCCGGATGCCCACGTACCTCCCGTACGAGGGCTTCCGGCCGGCACTCCTCCAAGCTCTTCGGCCAGGGGGACCCGTAGTGCACGCACCGGACACCTCTCCTGATGCGCGCAATGTGTCACTTGCTCGAAGAGGAACGCTCACGGGTCGCTGTGACGATCCAGACGGCACCGGGGATGCAGACACCCTCTGTGGTCTCGAACTCCGCGAGCGCGTCGTGTACTTCGGTACGGATACGGGTGATGGTTGCCGCGTCGACATCGCGCAGGTTGTGGCGCGTCGGGCCCATCGAGAAGAGGAATTCGGCGGCGTCGTCCGCGGTGGCGCCAAAGTTCATCGGCGCCTCGAACGGAGTCACCTCAATGTCGGTGAACCCGCTGGCGGCGAGTACCTGGCGGATGCGCGCAGGGTCGAGGAGCGACCCCATACCCCTTGAAGCGGGGGACGCCTCGCGCAGGAACGGTGAGAGCGCGGCGGTCGCACGTGCGTAGGCGCTGTCCGGGCCCGCGGGCTGAGGGCCGAGGAACGCGAGGCGGCCGGTCGGCTCGAGTGCACGCCCCAGATGGGTGAAGGCTGCGACATGGTCGGCGAAGAACATGACACCGCCACGGCTGATGAGGACATCGAACCCGCGGTCCGGGAACGGATGCACCTGTGCGTCGCCCTGCTCGAAGGTGACGTTGTCGAGACCTTCCGCGGCCGCGTCACGGCGGGCGCGTTCCAGCATCGGCGCGGACAGGTCGATACCCACGACCTTTCCGCTGCACGCCCGTTTCCCCGCAAGGCGCGTCGTCTGGCCGGTGCCGCAGCCGACGTCGAGCACCCGGTCCTGGGCCTCGATGCCCGCGGCGGCGAACAGGCGTGTGTTGAACGCGTCCATCATCCCGTTGTAACGCTCGGGGTGTTCGGCCCAGTGGATGCCCTCCCAGTCGTTCCATGCCTCTGCCTGCTGCCGGTTGGCGATGGTGTGCACAGCTCATCGTCCCCTGTCTGGGCTCTGCCCCTGGTAGTGCTTGGTCGGGTTGGTATTGCTTCTGGTGTGTCGCGGTGACAGGTGGGGCAGGCGCGGGTCCGGACTGCGAGGCGCAGCTGCGTTTCGCGGGCGACCCGGGAGAGGCTCAGGCCGACGCCGCACCCAGGGACAGCGGCCAGTCACCCGCCACGCGGGGCGGGCCCGCACATGCGCCACATCCCACGGGCTGGTGGTGGTGAAGTGGGCCAGAGCCTGCCGGTTGCCGTCCTCGCTCAGCCGCGCGGCCATCGGTTCCGCCGACGTGCGCTGCCCGTCCAGCGGCAGCTCCCGCAGACACCGCTCTCCACCGGTGCTGATCCGTCCACACGAACAGCTCGGATCTCTCCGCCGCGAAATCCTCTGGATCAGACCGGACCGCGGCCAACTCCCCACGCATCACGCCTGGTCAACGACACAGTTGATCAAACGGACACGCCACCGGTGAGTGAATCTGGCCTGGCACTAGAGTGAATTTCTAGATATAGACTCCAGTCATGCGTGAAGGAAAGGGAAAACAGGGCAAAAAGGCTCAGGAGACGCGGCGACGGATCATCGAGGCGGCCGGTGCGCTCTTCGTCGAGCAGGGCTACGGGGCGACCAAGCTGCAGGAGATCGCCGACCGAGCAGGCGTGGCGGTGCAGACGGTCTACTTCGTCTTCCGGAACAAGCCCTCGCTCCTCAAGGAACTCGTCGACGTCGCGATCGCGGGTGACGACGAACCGGTGCCGACGATGGATCGGCCTTGGTTCGCGGAGGTCATGACCGCGCCTACCGCCGATTCAGCACTGGCCGCACTGGTCACGGGCACCCGCGGAACACTCGAACGCGTCGCGGCCATCAACGAGATGGTCCGCGCCGCGACGGCGACCAACCCGGAGATGCGAGAGTTGTGGCCGGATCAGGCGGATCCGCGGTACACGGTGATCTCCACAGCGGCTGAGTCCCTGACGAAGAAGCCAGGCGCCCGCCCCGCCATCGCCTCCGACGAGGCGGCGGACTTCATCTACGCCGTCCTCAGCCCAGAGCTCTTCCTGCTCCTCACCCGCGACCGCGCGTGGCCACCGGCCGAGTGGGAGCAATGGGCATACCACACCCTCAGTTTTCAGCTGTTGTCGACAGCGGGTTCTGATCAACTCAGCCGGTGAGGGCAACGCGGTCCGTGTCGGTCGGCGTCGGCGCACCGGTGCTGATCCTGACCGAGAGACAGCGCCTGAGCCGCGGTGCGCCAGGCGGTGGTGTTCGCCGCTGTCGCGGAGATCCCGGCCGCAACGGCCCCCATGTGGTGCGGGCGGCGCGGCGACGACAGCAGGGATGAGTCCTGCACCTACCCGTGCCGGTCACCGGTGGCGTGGCCGGTCTCGTGTGCGCTCTCCTGCAATGGCAGTTCTCGGCGGAACCGCACGGGCGAGAGCAGTATTGGGGAGGAAGCCGAGAGCCAGGCAACAGCCTCCCGCCCGCAGGGCGGTGCGCACACCAGCGAATCCCCCGATCAGTCCCGCCAGCGCGGAGCCCACGGCGAGCGCGCCGGTCAGCATGAAGCGGAACGTGGCGTTCATACGCCCGAGCAACGGACCGGGGGTAAGGCGCTGGCGAAGGGTGACGGTGAGCACGTTGTTGACGCCGGTCTTGGCGGTGAGCAGGAGCCAGCCCGCGCCGGCGAGCCAGAGCCACAGGCCCCGATCAAGGTGGACTGGAGGGCGACATCCTCCACCGCGCGAGGCGTTTCGCCGAGGGCGGCGCCTCGCTCCTCCTCGACGACCTCGTTCCCTTAACTGCGCTGGGGAAACGATGCGTTGCAGCTGATCAGCCGCTACAGGCGGGGAGTGTGCCGACTGGGCGGCCAGGGGCTGCTGCTCGTCCCGTCCGCCTTCGTGTGGCCGCGCATCTTCTCCAACCTGGTCGAGGACGAGCGGCAACCCACCCTTCGGTCTGACACCCGGCGGGTGTCTCCCAGCACCTGACTACACTCCGCGCGGCCGGTCTGGTCAGCGCCCACCGCACCGGTCGTGTGGTGCTGTACGCCCGGACGCATGTGGCCGAGGCGCTGCTGACGTCGAACGACTCGAACGACTGAGCTATGGCCCATGAGGCGACCCGCTGGGTAGGGCCCGTTGTCCTGATATCAGCATCCCGCGGACCGCGGCACGCTGCTCACGGTAGCTTCCTGCCACCGAAACGAAGGGGAGAAGTCGGTGGATCGTCGCTCGGGGTCGTCTCCGTTCACGCCCGTCCTGCGTGTGCTCATCGGGCTGTTGGGTGCTGGGTCCTTCGGGACAGGAGCGGTCGCGGTGTTCGTGAGCCAGAACGGGACCGGTACGGGGGTGCTGCTCGGCTTCGGCGGCGTCCTGCTCGTTCTCGCTCTGCTCGGTAACCGCATAGAGAGCCTCGAATTCGGCGGAGCCACGCTGAGGCTCCGTGCGGCCGCGGCGGAGAGGTTCGCACTGGCCGAGGAGTCCGAACGCCGGGGGGACAGCACCACGGCGGGCCGGCTTCGTGCGGAGGCACAGGCCCTGTTGGACGCCGCGGGGCCCATTGCGGCCGACTGCAGGTCGGTGCGCGGCTCGATGCGCTCCGGTCGAGCGCGCACCCGCGCGATGGACGAGGTTGTCTCCCGAGCTCGTCATCTCTCGGAGGAGCAGACGTTCGAGCCCGACGAAGTCCTGCGTTGGCTGCGGGAGGGAAGCGACGCACAACGCGTCACCGCGCTGGCCATGATGCAGGCCAGCCGTGAGCTGCGGAACTTCGAGGCCGCGCTCGCGACTGTCGAAGATTCGCACAGTCCCTTCGAGCAGTACCACGCCATGCTGCTCACCGCTCAGATGATCGATGATCTGAATGAGGCGGAGCTGAGGCGGCTGGCCGAAGTCATCAGATCGCAGCGAGGGTTCCGCTTCCGCCGCGACACTGACCGGTGGCGGCTCAGCGAGGACATCCTCCGACGCGTGGACGGACGCTCAGGCCGCCGGTGAGTTCTACGGCGGCGCGGGAGGGCGGACGGACATGACGACTGAGGCAACGGGCGGTGTGTCCAGGGCCGAATGCGTGGAGGAGATCACAAGGACGGGTGAGAGCCCATACCCGGCTCCGCGGCCGGTCACGGCTCGCCCCTAGCCTGCTCCGCAGCTCAGTTCGCCGGCCTTCTCGTGCGCTGGACCTTCACACCACTGCCCGCTTTGTTGGAGTTGCCATGCCATCACACCTTCTTGCCGCCACACCACGTACGTTCCCGGTCCCGTCGCCCCGCACGCGTTGCCTTCGGTCCGCCGGCCGGGGAGAAAGCCGGCGCCGAGGACGGCGTGTGCACTGTGGTAGCGGCCCTGCAGGCGCAGCCGAGAGGCGAGTTCGTAGCAGGCTTCGAGCCGCTGGGGACGTGACTCCAGGCGCGGGAGAACGAGTCCATCGCCCCGGCCCAGTCGTCCGTTTGCTCCGCTCTCAGGACGCCGGCCTCCAGTAGCGAGCAGTAGACCTCCTCGCCCCAGCCGCCCATCGCGGCGCGCCGCTCGTACAGCGCGATCGCCTCTTCCGCATGGCCGAGATCGCGTTCGGTGTTGGCCAGGTAGAAGACCGTCCGTGGGTTGTGCGGGTCGCGTTCGAGTTCGCGTCGCAAGAGACGCGCGTCGCGTTCGAACTTGTCGCTGCGACAGCCGCCGTCGGCGTGGTCCTCGATGACCAGCGCGTCGAGGTTTTCCTGGATGTCGGGCTCGTCGCTGCAGGGGTACTCGTGGGTGACGCCTTCGTAACGCCACTCGACGTCGCCACGCATGAGGTGCTTGAAGCGGTGCTGAGTGCCGGGGGGTGTCGTAGCGCAGCATGTACGACGTCGCCGTCAGGTGCGGCAGCGGGGCGTCCTGGCGCAGGACGTGGTCCGCGTCAAGAGTGAGCAGATAGTCGGCCTCGCCTGGCGCATCACACAACTCATCAATCATTCGATCGTCGCATCACCGGAATGTGGGAATTGGTCCGATGTGTTGATGTGTCTGCGTGTTTCGGTGGGGGAGGTCAAGCGGTCGGGTGAGGCCGGGTCAAGCTCGCTCTCGGAGTCGGGGACCTGCCCGAAACGGTTGACGCAAGGAGCACCTAAATGGGTCCGGAGTTCAGGACAACTTCACTGTTCGGGCCGCTGGCCCGGGACAGGTTCAAGAAGGCCGGGATGCTCGGCTCGCTCGCGCTGGTGATGGCTACCGGAGTTGCCCCCCTGCTGTAGCGGCCATGCGAAGCATGCCCACGAACGCGGCGACGTCCTACGGCACCGGCCACTTCTGCGACAAAAGCCCCCATCGCGCCGCCGCGCCCGGTGACCACCACGGCAAAAACAAGGGCAAGGGTAAGAACAAGGAGAAGTGCAAGGGTGCCACCGGCCCGACGGGTCCGGCCGGTGCCACGGGCGCGACGGGTCCGACGGGTCCGGCTGGAGTCACGGGTCCGACGGGGCCGACGGGTCCGGCAGGGGTTGGTATGACGGGCCCGACGGGTCCAGAGGGTCCGGCTGGCGCCACGGGTGCTACGGGTGCTACGGGTGCTACGGGTTCGACCGGTCTGCCGGGTCTGCCCGGAGAGCCAGTCCCTACGGGTGCGACGGGCGCTACGGGTTCGACAGGTCTGCCAGGTCTGCCCGGAGAAGCAGGCCCTGCGGGCCCTACAGGTGCGACGGGTGCTACTGGCGAGACGGGTGCTACGGGCGCAGCTGGTGCGACAGGTCCAACCGGCCTTCCCGGTCTGCCCGGCCTTCCCGGCCTTCCCGGCCTTCCCGGCCTTCCCGGTCTGCCCGGGCTGCCTGGACCTGCAGGTCCGACGTGGGAGTCCGCCCATGACGTATGCCCGTACGCGGTGGCGTAAGGGGGCCTTGACCGTCGCTGCCGCAGGCATGCTCGTCCTGCCGGTCGCGAGCGGGACCGTGTTCAGGGCGCAGGGGCGCCCCACAGCCGTCACCGCCGCCGCACCGCACACACCGCCCGCCACCAGGTCGGCCGCGTCCGCCTTCCGGGGTGAGTTCCGCGGGCTCACCCCGGCCGTGACGCGGCAACTCGACGAGGTCGTACAGCGGGTCATGCGGGAGGCGCACGTCCCCGGGGTGACCGTGGGGCTGTGGGCGCCCGGCAAGGGCAGCTATGTGCGGTCGTTCGGGACCGCCGACAGGCATGGCGGCCGGATGATGTCGCCGGACCTGCGGATGCGGATCGGCAGCGAGACGAAGACGTTCACGGTGACGGCGTTGCTGAGGCTGGTCGACCAGCACAAGGTGAGGCTGGACGATCCCATCGGGGCATACGTCCCTGGGGTCCCGGGTGGCGGCACCGTCACCCTGCGTCAACTGGCCGGGATGCGCAGCGGGTTGTTCGACTACACCGACGACAAGGGCTTCCGTCGGGCGCTTGCGGCCGATCCACGGCGGCCGTTCACGCCGCAGCAGTTGCTCCACTACTCCTTCAGGCATCCCGTTCGGTCCCCGCCGGGCCAGGGATACGACTACAGCAACACCAACGTCATCCTGCTCGGCCTGGTCATCGAGAAGGCAGGGGGCCGGCCGCTCGGGGACTTCCTTCAGGCGAGCGTCCTGGCTCCGGCCGGCCTGACCCACACGCTCTTTCCGGCTGGTGCGAAGTTCCCGGTCCCGCACGCGCGGGGGTACACGGACCGCACCGTCGGGAGGAAGGTCGAGGACGCGGCCGACTGGAACCCGTCCTGGGCCTGGGCGGCCGGCGCGATGATCTCCGATCTGCGGGATCTGCGCGTATGGGCGCGTGTGGTGGCCACGGGCCGACTGGCGGACGGCACCGCGCTGCTCAGCCCGGCCACGCAGAGACAGCGGCTCACCATGCTCGGGACCACGATCCGGGGCGCCGGCTACGGTCTCGGCCTCTTCGACGTCCGGGGCTGGATCGGGCACAACGGTTCACTGCCGGGCTACGAATCCCTGACCGTATATCGCCCCTCGACGCACGCGACCCTCGTCGTGCTGCTGAACACCGACGTCCACCACGGCGGCCCGCAGCCCAGCACCCGCTTCGGTGAAGCGATCACGAAGATCGTGACACCGGGACATGTCTTCGCCCTGGGGCCGTAGCCGAGGAGCTGGGACGGTGTGGCGGTCTCGACCGGGAAGCGCCGTGTGACGGCGCTCGGCGTCCGCTGTTCGTCCCGCGGGACGTGGTTCGGCGTCCCAGGAACAACGGGACGGAATCCATGACCGTCCGCGCGGAAACGTTGGGAGACGTGAGATCACGCTTCGTGATCGGCAATGTCAGCCCGGAGGTTTCTATGATTCGTCGGACACTGCAGGGCGGTCTGCTGGCCGCCGTCGCGCTGTTCGCCCTCGTGCCTACCGCTGCCGTGGCCGCCGTGGGCGACCATGCCGCACCGGCGCCGGCCGTCGCGACGGTTCGGCACCATCGCACGCTGCTCCCCGTCTCCGTCCGGCACGCGCCGGTCCGGCACAGCGCGCACCGCACCGCGCGGTGCCATCACCACCGCCTCCACCGCCTCCACCGCCACTACCGCCACTGCCATCGTCACTTCCGTCACACCCACTTCGTTACGCGGACGGCGTACCACCGGCATACCGCCGGGGTCGCAGGACGCGTCGCCACGCACCACGTTCGTCTGAACGTCCGCTCCGGTCCCGGCATCGGCTATAGGACCGTCAGCCATCGTCACAGCCAGGGCCGACTGCTGATGGTCTGCAGGACGAACGGCTCGTATGTCCATGGGAACCGGTACTGGTACCGGCTCGCCCACGGCAAGGGGTACGTTTCCGCCCATTACGTCCGTACGCGAGGCGCCGTGCTCTGGTGCTGACGCGCGTGCTCCGTCGAAAACGGCCTGCCCGGTCACCCATGCGTGCCCGGGCGGGCCGTCGGCGCGCCCTTCACCCCGTCAACTCACCTGTGTCACCCCGGTCTCGATGTGTGGTGGTACCACATTGCTGGGAACACATTCCGGCAACCAGGGCGAACCGCCCAAACCAGAAGCCACGTTGAGAGACAGGTCATGCGACAGTCCCAAGGACCGAGACCGTGAAGGCCGGCGCAGCACGAACGACGAGGCGCTGCGGGCCGGAACCCGCCTCGCCCGAACAGGCGGATGGCGTGTTCGTGACGGAGCTGCGCAATCTGAAGGAGCGCACCGGTCTCAGTCTCGCAGCCCTGGCCGCCCGCACCCCCTACAGCAAGTCCGCCTGGCACCGCTATCTCAATGGCGTCCAGCGACCCCCTGGTTCAGCGGTGGAGGCGCTCGCCGGACTTGCGGGCGTCGACCCGACCCCCGTACTGACCCTTTGGGAGGCGGCCGAGGCGGCCGACCGCCCGCCGGCCGCGGACACGCAGTCGTACGACGGCCGCGCGGCACGGACCGTCCGCTCCCGGGTGCCGTTGTCGGCGCTCGCCCTGATCGTCCTGGTTGTCTCGGTGGCCGTCACCCTCGTCGCGGCCGGCCGCTCCGGTGCGCCGAGCGGTCAGCTCAGCGCCGCCGCGCCCCGGTGCAAGAGGGAGTCCTGCCAAGGGCAGCTGCCCGACGTCTCCGCCTGCGACCGGGACGCACAGGTCAAGAGCATGGTCCATGACGCCTCGTACGCCGTGCGGCTGGAATACTCGCCGTCCTGCGGCACCGCCTGGGCCGAGGTCCAGGTGGTGCCGTCGCACGCCCGCGTCATCTCCGTCCGTTCGGGAGGGAACGTGTTGTCCGCGTCGTACCCGGGGGACGGTTCCGGCGGCCGGATGAGCCCCATGCTTGCCGTGACATCACCCGAAGGTGTGGAAGCCTGTGCCGTGGTGGACGGCAAGGTGGCGTGCACCGGCCTGGACGCCGAACTCCCCGGGGCGCGTTGAGCGGATGATCGGGCAGCGTTCGGTGTCACGTGCGCGCCGTGTCGCGGCGCCGGACCCGGCGAATGTCCTACCTGTTGTAGGTTTTGGCTCGTCCGCCCGCCGGTCGTACCGTCCGGCGGTGTTGTTGCCGATCGGGGATTCCGGTGCAGGAGCCTGACGAGCCATCACCAGCGAGTGACGCTGTCTTCGCGCGGATACTCGAGAAGACCCTGGACTCCCCGGAGATCACCGCCGTGATCGACCTCGCCGGTGCGGAGCCGTCGCGCGAGAGGCTGCGCGCACAGGCCCTGGAGGCGCGTGACCTCCTCCTCGACACCGCCGCCGCCGAGTGCGACCACTATCGCGCACTGCTGGCCGCCGCGGCCGACCGCCACAGGTCGCTGTGCGGCGATGGCCTTGCGGGCCGCGACGGCCGTACCGAAGGCGGATTCCTGCCGGGGCTTGCGGTGCTCGTGCCCAGCCTCGGGGCCGTGGCCACGGGCGTGTTCCTGCTGTGCGGGTTCGGCGTGCGCGCCTTCGCCGTGCGCCCCCACATCGACGACGGGCTGGTGATGGCCGGAGTGATCGCCGCCGCGGTGACGGCGGGCGCGGCCCTCGGGGATCTCGCCTGGCTCCTGGTGGCCCGCGCGCGGGGTCGCGACGGCTACGACCGTGCGGAGCACGACCCCGCCGTATGCCGAGCCCGTGAGGCCTGGGAACGCGCCATTGTGGAGCGGGGTCTGGTGCCGTTCCTGCTCGACCGTGTGGAGGCCGACCGCTTGGACGAGGAGCGTGTCGTGGGCGCGCAGGAGAGGGCCCAGTAGTCCAGGAGGAAGCGGTGCGCTTCCGGGACCGGCACCCTTTGTCCGCGTACGTGCCCCCGCATCGGTCCCGGACCTCCGGGGCACCTTGCACCGGGCGTACGGCTATTCGGTGGGATCTGGCTGCGCAGAAGGTGGGCTCTTGGGCACGTCCTCACGCGTACAGGCACCTCAAGGACCCTTAGGCTCTGTCCGGTCGATCACCTTCACTGTCTGGTGACGAGGGCATGGCTGGAAGCGCAGTAGGCAAGGCTCGCCCGCCAGGTCGGTTGATGTCCCAGCAGTGAGGCGCAGGTGCTGAAGTCAGCCCATGGTCCGGGGCGGACGGCTGCGATCCCTCTGGCGGGTCGGTCCGGGCCGGTCTGCCCGTGCGCTTGCCGTGAACGTTGACCGCCGACCACTCCGTCGCCTTGCTTTGAAGGGAGCTCGACGAAACAGCATCCGGCGCTCCTTGGGCGGGTCGTCCTGTGCCTGGCGGCTTGCTCAACTCGATGACGAAGGCAGGAATCGATGACAGTGCAGGACTCCTTGACGGTGACATCCGATGCAGGCCGTCAGCCGTCGCGTGTGTCCATGGACGCGGTCTGGCGGCTTCCGGTCACGGTCTGCCGCATCACCAACTTCCTGGGGGAGCGGGCTTCGGCCGCTCTGCTGGAGCGGGCCATCGCGGCGGCTCGTGGTGCTCTGGCGCCTTCCACGGTCGACGGCAGCCAAGTGATCCCGGACGTGCGCCGTTCCCGATCGGCCTGGTTCGCCGCACCGGAGCTGCTGGAGGCCATCAACGAGGTGCTGGAACCCGTCGAGTGCACGCTCGGCGTCTCCTGCCGCGACACCGAGCCCAGCTACGAACCCGTGGCCCACGCCCTCGTCGCCGAACTGCGCGGTCGCGGCCACGAGGTCCTGACGCACGGGGCGCTGCGCCCCGGGGACGGCACACAGTGGGCCGTATGCTCGGAGGCGGCGGCCCGCGAGGTCGCCGATGGATCCTCGGACCAGGCGGTCGTGTGCTGCTGGACCGGCACGAGAGCGTCGATCGCCGCCAACAAGGTGCCCGGAGTGCGGGCGGCCCTGTGCACGGACGCGTACACGGCGGACGGCGCACGCCGCTGGAACGACGCCAACGTGCTGGCGCTGAGCCTGCGCCAGACGTCCGAGCCGCTGCTCAGGGAGATCCTCGACGCATGGTTCGCCGCCGAGCCCAGTGAGGACGCCGACGACCGGGAGAACCTGACCCACCTCGGTCGGCTCGACGTGAGCAGAACCGTCCCGTAGGGGAGCCCGTGCCGAAGGGTCAGCGGCCCGCCACCGGGTCGGCGGTCGGCTCCGCCACGACTGCGCCGGACGCCTCGACCGGCCCCCGGGCGCCGTCCCGTACACCCCACAGCCACCGCACGTCCCGCCCGAACGACCACACCAGCGACGCCAGCGCGCATGCGACGAGCCCCGCGGGGGCCGAGTACGGCAGCAGCCCCGACCCGGCGACCAGCAGGGCGACCGCCTGAAACACTGCCACCGTCTTGCGCGCCATGCTCGACGGCAGCCCACCGTTCAGCCACGGCAGCACCCAGGACGCGGCCACGTACACGTACCGCATCGCACCGATCAGCAGCACCCATGGGCCCAGTGCCAGCGACACGTACACGCTCAGCACCAGGATCAGGAACGCGTCGACCTCCATGTCGAAGCGTGCGCCCAGCGCGGTCGACGTACCGGTACGGCGGGCCACCGTGCCGTCCACACCGTCCAGGACCAGCGCCACGGCTGTCAGGCCCACGAACAGCGGCACCGGCGGCGTGCCCTCGAACGAGTCCGCCACCAGCGCTGTGACAGCGCCCACCAGGACTGCCCGGCCCAGCGTCACACGGTTGGCCGGGCCGAAGGAGCGCGGACGGCAGCGGAGCACCGCGCGGGTGAGGACGGTCCAGGTGGCGACCGCGAACCCCAGGCCGGCCAGCCAGCCGGCCGGACCCATATCGGTCGCCGTGCCCAGCAGGGCCAGCAGCAGCACCTGCGCGCCCGCCCCTACGGTCGTCTCCTGGTACATCAGCGCGTATGCGCGGTTCACGGCCACCGCTCACCCTCCGGCCAAGTGACAGACGAGGTCTTCGCGCGTACGTTGTGCGCGACTTCTCGCAGGGGTCTACGGGAAGAGGCGCCGGACCGTTCAGGAGGGACGCACATGGACCGCACGGCACGCGCTTTCTGGCTCCGCTCGCCAGGGCACGGTGAACTACGCGAGGTCGAACTGCCCGAGCCCGCCGACGGGGACGTGCTCGTACGCGCGCTGTACTCGGGTGTCAGCCGGGGTACCGAGACCCTCGTGTTCCGCGGTGGCGTACCGGAGAGCCAGCATGCCGCCATGCGCGCCCCGTTCCAGGAAGGTGACTTCCCGGCACCGGTGAAATACGGCTACCTGAGCGTCGGACGGGTGGAGCGGGGACCCGCCGACCTGGTCGGGCGGTCCGTGTTCTGTCTGTATCCGCACCAGAGCCACTACGTCGTTCCCGCCGACGCCGTCACCGTCGTGCCCGATGCCGTGCCCGCCGGGCGCGCCATCCTCGCCGGGACCGTCGAGACCGCCGTCAACGCGCTGTGGGACGCGGGTCCCCTCATCGGAGACCGTATCGCCGTCGTGGGCGGTGGCATGGTCGGCTGCTGTGTCGCCGCCCTCCTGGCCCGTCATCCCGGCGTCCGCGTGCAACTCGTCGACGCCGATCCCGAGCGCGCCGGCACCGCCCACACGCTCGGCGTGGACTTCGCCCTGCCCGAGGACGCCCTCGGCTCCTGCGACCTCGTCGTCCACGCCACTGCCACGGAACAGGGCCTTGTACGCTCCCTGGAACTGCTCGCCCGGGAGGGCACAGTCGTCGAACTCAGCTGGTACGGCGACCGGCGTGTCACCCTGCCGCTCGGTGAGGCCTTCCACTCGCGCCGGCTCACCGTCCGCAGCAGCCAGGTCGGCACCGTCTCGCCGCGTGCCCGCCCCTCCCGCACTTACGCCGACCGGCTCGCGCTCGCGCTCGACCTGCTCGCCGACCCCGTGTTCGACGCGCTCATCACCGGGGAGTCCGCCTTCGAAGACCTCCCGGACGTGCTGCCACGCCTGGCCCGCGGCGAGCTCAAGGGACTGTGCCACCGAGTCCGGTACGACGCCGACTGAGCCCCCGCCTGCCCGAGCCGCCCGACCTCGGAGGCGGGTTCCGAGGGATTTCGAGGGAACCCGGAGCATCGAGACAAGGGCGACCGGGCAGCTGAACATCGCGCAGGGGGCGGCCGTAATACAGGGCATGCCCCAGCAGGGGATCAACGCACCGCACCTGGAGGGTCGTTCGTTGTTCAGCATCACCGTCCGCGATCACCTGATGATCGCCCACAGCTTCCAAGGCGAGGTCTTCGGGCCCGCGCAGCGCCTGCACGGAGCGACGTTCCTCGTGGACGCCACTTTCCGTCGGGCCGAGTTGGACGACGACAACATCGTCGTCGACATCGGACTGGCCACGCAGGAGCTCGGCGCCGTGGTGAGCGAACTCAACTACCGCAACCTCGACAACGAACCCGACTTCGCGAACACCAACACCTCCACGGAGTTCCTGGCCAAGGTGATCGCCGACCGCCTCGCCGAGCGGATCCACAAGGGCGCACTGGGAGAGAGTGCCCGCCAGATCGCCTCCGTCACCGTCACACTGCACGAGTCGCACATCGCCTGGGCGAGTTACGAGCGTGCCCTGTGACCGACAGGATCAGCGACCACATGACCCCGGCCACCGCGGGCCCGGCAGCCGGGCGGGAGGCCGCCGACCGGGCGTCCCCGAACGACGTGCCCGCCCAGGACAAGGCTCTCGGGAACACCGACACCATTCCCATGGCCCTGCACACCGTGCACTTCGTCATGCCGGGCGGCGTCGGCGACCCGGCCGCCCCGAGCGGCGGCAACGTCTACGACCGTCGCGTCTGCCTCGACCTGCCCGGCTTCGGCTGGCAGGCCCACCAGCACATCGTCGACGGCTCCTGGCCCCGGCCGCAGCCGGCCGCCCGAGCCGAACTCGCCCGAACCTTACGGGAGCTGGCCGACGGCACGGTGGTCCTGCTCGACGGTCTGGTCGCCTGCGGTGTCCCCGAAATCGTCGCGCCCGAGACCAGGCGCCTCAGCCTCGCCGTCCTCGTACACCTGCCGCTCGGCGACGAGACAGGCCTCGACCCGCGGGTCGCGGCCGAACTGGACGCCAAGGAACGAGCCACCCTGCGCGCCGTGCCCGCCGTCATCGCCACCAGCGACTGGGCGGTGCGCCGGCTCGTCTCCCACCACGGGCTCGCCCCCGAGCGCGTCCATGGTGCCGCTCCCGGCACCGACATCGCGCCGCTCGCCTCCGGCACGGACGGAGTCTCCCGTCTGCTGTGCGTCGCCGCTCTCACCCCGCGCAAGGGACAGCACCGGCTGATCGAGGCCTTCGCCACCGTCACCGACCTGCCCTGGACCTGTGTCTGCGTCGGTGGCCTCGGCCGGAACCCCGAGTACGTCGCACGCCTGCGCGCCCTCATCGACGCGCACAACCTCGGCGACCGGCTCCACCTGGCCGGCCCCCAGGCCGGCGCCGAACTCGACGCGAGCTACGCCGCGGCCGACCTCATGGTCCTCACCTCGTACGCCGAGACGTACGGGATGGCCGCCGCCGAAGCCCTCGCCCGGGGCCTCCCGGTCCTTGCCAGCGATGTGGGCGGCCTCCCGGAGGCCGTCGGGCGCGCGCCCGACGGCGGGGTGCCCGGCATCCTCGTACCGCCGGGTGATCCTGCCGCGCTCGCCGCGGAATTGCGCGGCTGGTTCGGCGATGCCGACCTGAGACGCCGGCTCAAGGCCGCAGCGCGCGGCCGCCGGGCCGGGCTGGACGGCTGGGCGACAACGGCCCGCGACCTGGCCGGTGTGCTGAGCCGGCTGCACCACGAGCCCCGGAGGGCGGCGTGAACACGAGCGCGAGCCGGGCGGAGCCCCACACGCACACAGCGACCGGTTGGTCACCCGCGGATGGCTCCGGTCCCGCGGCCCCCTCCGCGATGCCCCAGCCAGGCAGCGGAGAGGAAGAAGCCTCCCGGTACGCTCCCCAGTGGCTGCGGCTGCGCGAAGACGCCGACGCCGCGGCCCGGGCGCACGAACTGCTCGACCCCCTGCGGATCCGGCTCGCCAACCGGTCCGGGCGCGGCACCAGCCTGGAGGTGCACGACCTGGGCTGCGGCACCGGTTCGATGGGCCGCTGGCTCGCCCCGCTCCTCGACGGTACCCAGCACTGGATCCTGCACGACCGTGACCCCGACCTGCTTCGCATGGCCATGGCGGGGGCGCCCCCGGCGGCCGCCGACGGCAGCCCGGTCACCATCACCACCCTGCGCGGCGACATCGGCCGACTCAGCCCCGACGCGCTGGCCGGGGCCTCACTGCTGACCGCCTCCGCACTCCTCGACATCCTCACCGCCGACGAGGTCGACATGCTTGCCGTGGCGTGCGTGGGCGCCGGATGTCCGGCGCTGCTGACGCTGTCCGTGGTCGGCCGGGTGGAACTCACGCCCGCGCATCCCATGGACCGGGAGGTCGGCGAGGCGTTCAACGCCCACCAGCGGCGCGGAAAGCTCCTCGGCCCCGATGCCGTGGGCAAGGCCTGTGAGGCGTTCGACCGGATGGGCGCGAGCGTGAGCGTGCGCCCCAGCCCCTGGCGGCTCGGCGCTCAGAAGGCCGAACTGACCGAGAAATGGCTGCGCGGCTGGGTCGGTGCCGCCGTGGAGCAGCGGCCAAAGCTCGCGGCCCGGGCCGAAACCTATCTACGCGACCGCCTGGCGGCCTGCGCGGCGGGTCGGCTGCACGTCGTGGTCCACCACAGTGACGTACTGGTCCTGCCGCGACAGAAGGGAGGAGCGTCATGACCGCGGCCCCGCCCACCCGTCGCGGCCCCCACCTGTGCGCCCACCTCGGCGCGGTCGCCGGAGCCGTCATCCTCGCGGTGCTCCTGTGGCGGCTCGGCACGGGAGTCTTCCTCGACGGGCTGCGGCGGATCGACGCCCCGACACTGCTCGCCGGGCTCGGCATCGGCGCGCTGACCACCGTGTCCAGCGCCTGGCGCTGGTGCCGCGTCGCCCGTGCGCTCGACATCCGGTTGCCGCTCGGCCCGGCCGTCGCCGACTACTACCACGCGCTGTTCCTCAACGCCGCCCTGCCCGGCGGCGTGCTCGGCGACGTGCACCGCGCGGTGCGGCACGGGCGGAGCGCGGGTGACGTCGGCCGCGGCGTCCGCGCCGTGATCCTGGAACGGACCGTCGGCCAGGTGGCCCTCGTGGCCGTCGGCGTGCCGGTCCTGCTCACGCTGCCCTCTCCTGTGCTGACCGGGACCCGCCACTTCTCCGCCCCGCTGGCACTGGCCGCGCTCGCTGTGCTCGTCGTCGTGGCGGTGACGCGGAAGGGTAGGGCGGCCGGCCGATCCCGCAGTCGCCGCGCGCTCCGTGCCGTATGCGCCGAGGCGTACAACGCCCTGCTGAGCCGCCCCAGTTGGCCGATCGTCCTGGTATCGTCCTCCGTCGTGCTCGCCGGGCATCTGCTGATGTTCCTGGTGGCCGCGCGGGCCGCAGGCGCGCACGCCTCCCTGGTCACGCTCCTGCCGCTGGCCCTGCTGGCCCTCATCGCCATGGGGCTTCCGCTGAACATCGGCGGCTGGGGCCCCCGGGAGGGCGTCGCAGCCTGGGCCTTCGGAGCGGCCGGCCTGGGCACGGACACGGGACTGGGTGTCGCGGTCGTCTACGGCGTCCTGAGCTTCACCGCGAGCCTGCCCGGAATTCTCGTACTCCTCGCGCGGTGGTGCACGGGACTTCGGCGACCTGACACGAGGACAGGCGCGGCGACGTCACCATCAATGCAGGCCCTGCGGGCTCGTGGTCCCTGTCACACCGCCGATGGCCTCGTCGGCGGCGACCAGGGAGAAGTACGCCTCGAAGGAGTCGGTGAGCGCCGTGAGAAGTCGCTTCCCCTTCTCCGCGGAAGCGAGCGAAGGACGTCCGATGACACCGGACTCCGTGTAGGCCGACATGCCGAGGGTGAGCAGATGCCTTCGGTCGTCGGCGAGGAAGTCCGCGGTCTCGTAACCGGGCCTGACCCACTCGGGATGACAGTGCAGAAGAAGGGAGGTCTCGATTTCCCCGGCATGCATGTCGCTGAGCGGCGAAGTGCGCACACCGGTGCGCTGTCGGGCCGCTTCCCAGTCCTCCGGGGCGGGGAAGAGCGCCATCCGCACACCGCTGTCGGCGGATTCCTGGACGACATTGCCGAGGACGTAGTTCCCTCCGTGACCATTGACCAGCACCAGAGCCTCGACGCCCGAGCGGCGCAGCGACGCGGCGATGTCCCGAACCACCGCATGGAGGGTGACGGAGGAGATGCTCACGGTTCCCGGCCACGCAGCATGCTCGTGCGAACAGGAGATCGTCACCGGAGGAAGGAGATGAACCGGATACGCGGCGGCGACCTCGCGGGCGATCGCGCAGGCGACCAGTGTGTCGGTGGCCAGCGGGAGGTATGGACCGTGCTGCTCGAAACTGCCCACGGGAAGGACGGCGACCTGACGGTACGGGCCCGCCGCCCGCGCCCGTACGTCCTGTGAGGTGTCCGACGGCAGTACCCCGGCGGAGTGCGCGGGCGACGGCCCGGAGGCAACCGCCTCGTCCGTCGGCCGCGTCCCAGCAGTGTCCGCAGTTCCCGAACCGCTCATGTTCCCAAGGCCCTTCGTCCACCGACTGTGCTCATCAGAGGGAAGACAGATCATGACAGACTTGGACGGCGTGCTCGGCGGAAACGCCCACTCCTCGGGAGTCACCCGGGTCGTGACAGCCCCCTTGCCCACCGAGCACGGTGATTTCCGGGCCGTCGGCTATCTCGACCACGACCGCCATGACGAACAAGTGGCGTTGGTGTACGGCGACATCGAGGCAGAGGGGATGCTCGTCCGTCTCCACTCGGAGTGCCTGACCGGGGACGCCTTAGGCTCCACGCACTGCGAGTGCGGTCCCCAACTCTCGACGTCCTTACGGGAGATCGTGGCCGAGGGGCGCGGCATCCTCGTCTACCTCCGCGGCCACGAGGGCCGTGGCATCGGCCCGCTCGGCAAACTGCGGGCGATGAAGCTCCAGGCGGAAGGCCTGGACACGGTCGATGCCAACCTCGCCCTCGGCCTGCCGGTGGACGCGCGCGACTACCAGGTCGCCGCGGAGATCCTGCACGACCTCGGTGTACGGTCGGTGCGCCTGCTCTCCAACAACCCGCGCAAGCGGGAGGCGCTGCTGAGGCACGGCATCAATGTCGACGAGCAGGTGCCGCTGCTGATCCCACCGTGCGAGAACAACCTCACCTACCTGCGCACCAAGCGGGAACGGCTCGACCACCACCTGCCGCACCTGGACACGGTGGCGAACTCCTTGTGAGCGGGCCCGCGGCGGCCCGGACCGCTAGAAGACTCATGAAAATCTTGGGGTTCTGGCCCCGCCGCGTGAGCGGCGGGGCCAGACTCTTTGGTGTGGTGATGGGGGAATGGGCCGGGGAGACGGTCGGGCCGGATGT